>NZ_JBEZKJ010000061.1:0-50518 GCF_040651675.1 Streptomyces sp. NPDC048415
GCCCGTCCGGCGTTTGAGGACGAGCGCGAAGCGCGATACGGGGGGTCTGGGGGGCGGAGCCCCCCAGGTACGGGACGGGCAGGGGCGGAGGGGGCGAAAAACCGCTCCTAGCCCACGTGCACCCGTGGCCGGCGGGCGCGGTCCGGCTCGGCCTCGCGCAGGACCTCTCGGGTGACGGGGGCGACCTCGCCCTGGCCGAAGAGGAAGAAGCGGAGGAAGTTGGTGAACGGGTCGCCCTCTGTCCACTCGAAGTAGATGTGCGGGATGCAGCCGGTGGTGTCGCGGACGTGGAGGAGAAGAGCGGCGAGGCCGTTGGGGATGGACGAAGACTCCAGCGTCAGGACGCGATAGCGGCCATGCATGACCTCGCCCCGTACGTTCATGCCCGCCTCGAACTCCGAGGGGTCTCTCACGGTGACCTCGAGGAAGACGAAGTCCTCCTGGGCCGGAAGATCGTTGTCGGCCCGGATCTGCTCGATCTTCTCCCGGTACTCGGCGACGTCCCGGTTGTCGGGCTCGTTGGCGACGAACCGGATCCGGCGGCTGGCGATGTCCCGGACGAACCGCTCGGCCATGTCGTCCATGGTCAGGCTGGTGACCCGCAGCTCGAAGGCGCGGGCGAGCCGGGACAGGAGCGAGACGAGGATGATCCCGGCGATGAAGCAGGCGCCGATCTTGACGCCGTCGGGACGTTCGATGACGTTCACGACCGTGACGTAGAGCAGGACCGCCGAGACCACCGCGAAGCCGATCGTCCAGCCCCGCTGCTGTGCGCGGCGGGCGGCGATGGTCACCGCGATCGCCGCCGAGGACATCAGGACCAGGACTCCGGTCGCGTACGCGCCGCCCTGCGCGTCGACGCTCGCGTTGAAGATCCACGTGACCAGGAAGGCGACAAGAGTGAAGACGATCACCATGGGGCGGACCGCGCGCGCCCAGTGCGGGGCCATGCCGTAGCGGGGCAGATAGCGGGGCATCAGGTTGAGGAGCCCCGCCATGGCGGAGGCGCCGGCGAACCACAGGATGGCGATCGTCGACACGTCGTAGACCGTGCCGAAGGCGCCTCCGAGGTACTCGTGCGCCAGGTATGCGAGCGCGCGCCCGTTGGCCTGGCCGCCCGACTTGAACTCGTTCTCCGGGATGAGCAGCGTGGTGATGAAGCTGGTGGCGATCAGATACACGCTCATGATCACGGCGGCCGTGGTCAGCAGCTTCTTCGTGCCCCGGATACGGCCCTTCGGGTTCTCCTCCGTGTCGTCGGGGTCGCCCTCGACATGCGGCATGACCGCCACGCCGGTCTCGAAGCCGGAGAGGCCGAGGGCCAGCTTCGGGAAGACCAGCAGGGCCACGCCGACCATTGCAAAAACGTTTCCGTGCTCGGCGGTGAGGCCGTTCGACCAGTCGGTGACCACATGCCCCGCCGTGACCACGTGCCAGAAGCCGACGAAGACGACCACGGCGTTGAGGACCAGATAGAGCCCCACCAGGACGACCGCGACGCCGATCGCCTCCAGGAAGCCCTTGAGGAACACCGCGCCCAGCAGCGCCACGAGGATGAGGGTGATCAGCATCTGCTTGTCGTGCAGCACGGTGGTCAGATGGGGGTTCTCCACCAGGTGCGTGGAGGCGTCCGCCGCCGACAGGGTGATGGTGATCAGGAAGTCGGTGGCGGCGAAGCCGAGCAGGGTCAGGACGAACAGCTTGCCCTTCCAGAACGTCAGCAGCCGCTCCAGCATCGCGATCGAGCCCTCGCCCCGGGGGCTCTCCTCGGCCACCCGCCGGTACACCGGCAGTGCGCCCGCGAGGGTGACGATCACCAGCACGATGGTGGCGATGGGCGACAGCAGCCCGGCGGCCAGCGCGGCGATGCCCGGCTGATAGCCCAGCGTGGAGAAGTAGTCGACGCCGGTCAGGCACATCACGCGCCACCACCGCTGCCCCTTGTGCACGGGCTCGGGAGGGACGGCGTGCGGCCCCTGCGGGGCCTTGGCCATGTCGGACAGGCCCTCCAGCATCCACGCCCGCAATCGGCTCGTGGGGGCATGCTCGGTCGTGGCCATCGGGGTGCTCTCCTGACGTACGGCTCTTCGATCGTTCCCGGCCATCGAGGAGGACGGCGCATTCAGCAGTCAGCGTATGCAGAGAGTGATCCATGGGCCCACGGATGAGTGGGCCGAACGCGTCAAGCTTGCGTTAAGACCGGCTGGTCGCGCATCACGGGCGGCGCCCACGGGGTGGCGGCGGCCCGGACCCCGCTCGGGTCGGCGCGGGGGCGGACCGCGGCGTCAAGGCCCCGCCAAAGGTCGCCTGAGAAGGCGTCAAGGGACGCGGTACGTGACTGGAACCGGTCGCACACCGAGCCTCACAGGGGACACGGGGGACACGGGGGACACAGGGGACACAGGGGACACGGGGGACACGGGGGACACGGGGGACACGGGCGACACGGGCGACACGGGCGACCGTCCGTGGCGCGACGGGGAAGGGCTCACTTCACCGACTCCGTTCGCGCGGGCCGCTCCGACTCCGCCCGCGCGGGCCGCTCCGAGGTGAGGGGACTGCTGCCCTGGACGTGCGGGCTGCTGCTCGCGGCGGGCGCACTGACCCTGCTGGGGGCGCACTTACCCTGCTGGGCCTGCGTCCGCGGTTCGCGGAGTTCCGCTGAGCGCGTCGATTCTCGTCGGCTCACGCGTCCGAAAGCCGCGCCTCCTCCAGATCCAGGGACCGTTGCAGCCGCCTGCGCGTCGTCTCGCTGATCCGGTGCTGGTCGTACAGGCGCTGGAGTTCGGCCGCCTCGATGGTGATGAGGTCGCGGCGGAGCTGGCGGTAGGTGAGGTCGGCGGACTCGACCGGCGTGCCGTCGCCCTCGCCGCCGGATTGGGTGAGGCGGTCGCGGGCGGAGTCGAGGCGGGCGGTCAGGCCGCGCCGGAGGCGGTCGAGGACGACGTCCGGTACGGCCTCCAGTTCCGAGAGCTCCTCCAGCCGGCCAAGCCCCGCGCTCGCCAGGGCGAGCCGCGCCTCGGCCTCCTCGCGTTCCGTGTGGTCGGGTTCCAGAGCGATGCCGGAGCGGCGGACGACCGAGGCGAGGCTGAAGCCCTGGACGACGAGGGTCATCACCACCACCGAGGTGGTCAGGACGAGGACCAGCGGGCGATCGGAGAGCGTCTCCGGTATGGACAGGGCGGCCGCCAGCGGGACCACACCCCGGGTGCCCGCCCAGGTCAGTACGACCGGCACTCGCCAGTTCATGCGGGAGATACCGCCCTTGCGCTGCACCACCGCCGACAGCGGCGCCAGCCACAACAGGCGTACGGCGATGAGCGTGGCGGCGACGGCGAGCGCGTACAGGGGCCAGGTCCGGTCGTCGTCGGACAGCGCTTTGACCTGGGCGGGCAGGGCCAGGCCGATCAGGCTGAAGACGACGCTCTCCAGCAGGAACACCACCGTGCCGTAGACGGCGTGCAGTTGGAGGCGGATGCGGGCGTTGGTGAGGCGGTCGCCCCGGCCGCCGAGGACGACCCCGGCGACGACGACGGAGGTGACGCCGGAGGTGTGCGCGGCCTCGGCGAGGACGTACGCCGCGTACGGGGTGACCAGGGCGATCACCGTCTCCAGGACCGGATCCTCGGTGCGCCGCCTGATCAGTGCCACCACACCGGCGACCGCCGCGCCGATGACCGTGCCGCCGCCCGCGAGGAGCAGGAACTCGCCGCCCGCCGACCCCCACGTCGCCGCCGCCGAGGCGACGGCCACGCTCACCGCGACCCGGAAGAGGACGAGCGAGGTCGCGTCGTTGAACAGACTCTCGGCCTGCACGAGCACCTGGACCTTCGGCGGCAGCGCGAGCCGTCTGCCGAGCGCGGTCACCGCCACCGGGTCGGTGCTGGCGAGCACCGCGCCCAGCACGAACGCCATGGGCCACGACAGGGGCGTCACCGCCGAGGCGACCGCCGCCACCGCCGCGGCGGACGCGAGCACCAGCCCGATCGACAGCACCCCGACCGGCTTCCACACCGCGCGCAGCTCGCGCCAGGACAGTTCTTCGGCGCTCGCGTACAGCAGCGGCGGCAGCACGACGAGCCCGATGATCTCGGGGCTGATCTCGATCTCGGGAGTGCCCGGCAGCAGCGCGACGGCGAGACCCGCGACGACGAGCAGGGAGGGGGCGGGGATACGCCAGCGGCGCGCGAACGTCGCCACCAGGGTGGCCAGGACCACCAGAGCCAGGACCGTCCCTACGCTGCGCATGCCGACCCCTTGGCCATGAGGAAGGAGCCTTCGCGACTCTCCGCGGAGCCCTTGTGACTCTCAAGGGAGCCCTTGCGACTCCCTGCCGACCAGACTTCCCGGCACACCTCTTTCACCCTATCGGGCCGGTGCCCGTGAAGGCAGCGTCAATGACACGACCGGGTTTCGCCCCCTCCGCCCCTGCCCGTCCCGTATCTGGGGGCTCCGCCCCAGACCCCCGTGTCGCGCTTCGCGCTCGTCCTCGAACGCCGGACGCGCTGAAATACGCCCTAGCGTCGTCGTTCCCCGGCCGGGGACTGCGGCTCCCCCCGCCGGAAGGAACCCGGCGCCCGGGCCGCCGGGCGGTCCGCGTGGGACGAGGAGCTCAGTTGCCAGGGGACGCTGGTGACCATGACGCCGGGGGTGAAGATCAGGCGGCTCTTGAGCCAGAGGGCGGACTGGTTGTGGAGGAAGTTCTCCCACCAGTGGCCGACGACGTACTCGGGGATGAAGACGGCGACGACGTCGCGCGGACTCTCGCGGCGGATCGAGCGGACGTACTCGACGACCGGGCGGGTCACCTCCCGGTACGGCGAGTCGATGATCTTCAGGGGGACCTCGATGCCGTACTCCTCCCAGCGGGCGCGCAGCGCGGCGGCCTCCTCGCGGTCGACCGAGACGGTCAGGGCCTCCAGCCGGTCGGGGTGCAGGGCGCGCGCGTAGGCGAGGGCGCGCAGGGTCGGCTTGTGGATCGTCGACACGAGCACGATCGCCAGTACCCGGCTGGGCAGGACGAGTTCACTCTGCGGGTCGGTCACCGCCAGCTCCGCCGCCGTGGTGTCGTAATGCCGTCTGATCCCCCGCATCATCACCCACAGCACGATCGCCGCGAGTACGGCCAGCCACGCGCCCTCGGTGAACTTGGTGGCCAGCACGATCACCAGGACCAGGCCGGTGACGACGGAACCCACCGCGTTGATCACGCGGGCCGT
Source organism: Streptomyces sp. NPDC048415 (assembly GCF_040651675.1). NCBI lineage: Bacteria > Bacillati > Actinomycetota > Actinomycetes > Kitasatosporales > Streptomycetaceae > Streptomyces > Streptomyces sp. NPDC048415. Next base: position 5,220 of record NZ_JBEZKJ010000061.1, read on the forward strand.
GTGATGGCGGCGGCGCGCGGCCGGGTCGGGTGTCGCGCGCAGCTCGCGGTTCCAGTGCCGGACCATGCCGAGCTGGGAGAGCGTGAAGGAGGTGAACACGCCCAGGATGTAGAGGTGGATGAGGCTGGTCACGTTCGCCCGGAAGCCCCACAGCAGGAGCCCGGCGACGATCGCCAGGGCCAGGATGCCGTTGGAGAAGGCGAGCCGGTCGCCTCGGTTGTGCAACTGCCGTGGCAGATAACGGTGTTGGGCGAGAATCGAGGACAGCAGCGGGAAGCCGTTGAAGGCCGTGTTGGCGGCGAGGATCAGGACGAGCGCCGTCACGGCCTGGATGAAGTAGAAGCCGACGCTGTGCTCGCCGCCGAAGACGGACGCCGCGATCTGCGCGATGACCGTGCGCTGGGTGTGGTGCGCGCAGTCGCCGCCGAGGCCCGTGAGCCGGCAGGCGTCGCCCGTGATGTGCACCTTGGTGATCAGCGCCAGTGCCGTGACGCCCACGAACATGACGATCGCGAGGATGCCCATCACCGACATGGTCGTGGCCGCGTTCCTCGACTTGGGCTTGCGGAACGCCGGTACGCCGTTGGAGATCGCCTCCACGCCCGTGAGCGCCGTACAGCCGGAGGAGAACGCCCGCAGCACCAGCATCAGCAGGGCCAGACCCGTGAGGTGCGCGTCCGAGGGGGCCGCCGTGACGCCGTACCTCGCGCTCTCGGCGACCGGTGCGTCCCCGAGGGCGTATCGGATCAGGCCCGTGATCACCATGACGATGACGCCGCCGATGAAGAGGTACGTCGGTGCGGCGAAGGCCCGCCCCGACTCGCGTACGCCCCGCAGGTTCATGGCCGTCAGCACCGCGACGAAGGCGATGGCCAACAGGACGCGGTGGTCGGCGAGTTCGGGGATCGCCGAGATGATGTTGTCGACGCCGGAGGGGACCGAGACGGCCACCGTCATGACGTAGTCGACGAGGAGCGAGGCGGCGACGACCAGTCCGGCGGACGGGCCGAGGTTCGTGGAGACGACCTCGTACGAGCCGCCACCGCTCGGATAGGCGTGCACCACCTGGCGGTAGGAGAGCACCACGACCGTCATCAGCGCCACGACCGCGGCCGCGATCCACGGGGTGAAGTGCAGATACGCCAGCCCGCCGAGCGTGAGGACCAGCAGGATCTCCTGCGTCGCGTACGCCACCGACGACAGCGGGTCCGAGGCGAAGATGGGGAGGGCGAGCCGCTTGGGCAGCAGCGTCTCCTGCAGCTCCTCACTGCGCATCGCCCGGCCGATCACCAACCGTTTGAGGATCCCCGTCACGTTGAACACGGGCGGAGGGTAAGCCGGGGGAGGGGGCGGCGGGGGAGGGTGAGCGGCCCGAGCGCCGTTAAGGGACCGTTAGGGTTTCGCCGCGTAGGTACATATGGCGCTGTATGCGGCCATTTGGGGCAATGGTGTGGGCTTGGTCAGTCCAGTTCAGACGCAGCAATGGTGTGGGCTTGGTCAGTCCAGTTCAGATGCGGCAAGGGTCTGCGCTCGGTCAGTCCAGCCCGGACACCTTGAACACCGTCAGCGCCGTCTCGCGGTCGATCCGCTGTGCGACGCGATGCAGCGCCGTCGCCCCGCAGGTGAGCGAGCCGCGGTGGTCGGAGACGCGGGCGTCCTCGTCCAGGCGGCGCCACAGCTGCGGATTGGTGACCAGGATCCGTGGGTCGATCTCGACCCGCGAGCCGAAGGAGTCCCGCAGCACGAGCCGCTGTCCGACCCCGTCCAGACAGCGCACCGATACCAGGTGGTCGGTCCGCACCCGCCGGGTGCCGCGCAGCCCGCGTGCCGACAGCCAGCCCTGGCCGGCGGCGACCCGGGCGGGGCAGAGCACCAGGAACAGCAGCACCGCGAGCGTGATCCACAGCGCGGCGCGCAGGTCTGTGAGGGTGCCGGCGGCCCCGTCGATCAGCAGCAGCAGGGCGAGCAGTGCGCCGGCGCAGCGGGCCGAGCTGCGCAGGTCGCGGGCCCAGAGGCGGTCGTGCGTCACTTCGGCGGGCGGCGGTGGCGGGGGCGCGCCGACCGCTTCGCGCGTGTCATTGCGACGTTCCATGAGTTCGACGGTAGAGCCCCGGAAGGCCGGATGAGCCATGCCTTGACGGGACTCTGACGGGGCTTCACGTCAAGGATTCGGCGGCGAAGATCCGCACCTGCCACGACGCGCTGGTTCACGGTCGCTGGGGCAGCACGAGTCGGAACGTGCAGCCCTTGCCCGCGGCGGTGTCCAGTTCCAGGCGACCGCCGTGTCCCTGCGCGATGGCGGCGGCGATGGCGAGCCCGAGTCCGCTGCCGCCCTCGGCGCGGGAGCGGGAGCGGGAACGGTCGGCGCGGTAGAAGCGTTCGAAGACGCGCTGGGCGTCCTCGGGGGCGAGGCCCGGGCCTTCGTCCGCGATTTCCAGTACGCCGACGGGGGTGCCGTACGGGAGGGGCGGCGACGCGCTGGTGCGGCCACCCACGTCCGGACCGGCAAGGCCCGTTCCCACGCGTACGTGGACGGGGGTGCCCTGGGGCGTGTGCGTGCGGGCGTTGGAGAGCAGGTTGTCGATGACCTGGCGCAGGCGGTGCGGGTCGCCGACAGTCTCCACCAGTTCCAGTTCTTCGGCCCCCTCAGCGAGGGGCACCAGGTCGATCGGGCGGCCGGGGCTGCCGAGGGCGGCGGCGCTCACGGCGTCGGCGGCGAGGGCGAGGAGGTCGACGGGTTCGCGGCGGTAGGCGGGCTCCTGGTCGAGCTGGGCGAGCAGGTGCAGGTCGTCGACGAGCAGGCTCATGCGCGCGGCGTTCTGCGCGATCAGCCGGTTCGCCTCGCGTCTGCCCGCGGCGGACTGTTGCTCATGGCGCAGGGCCAGTTCGGCGAAGCCCTGGATCGTGGTCAGCGGCGTACGCAGTTCGTGGCCGGCGTCGGCGACGAAGCGGCGCAGTCTCGCCTCGGAGGTCTCACGTTCGCGCAGGGCGCCCTGAAGCCGTTCCAGCATGGTGTTCAGGACCCGGCCGAGCCGCCCGGTCTCGGTGCGCTCGTCGGTGTCGGCCAGCCGCAGATCCAGATTGCCGTCGGTGATGTCCTCGGCGGTGCGCTCCATCCGGGTCAGGGGCAGCAGCCCGAGCCGGACGACCCAGCGGCCGAGCAGCACCACGCAGGCGAGGGTGAGGGCCAGCAGGACGCCGTCCACCAGGAGGATCTTGGAGGTGGCGCCGTCCACGGTGTCCATGGGCAGAGCCACGACCGACTTCATGCCGTCGGGGCCGTCCCGCAGGATGACCCGCCAGTGGCCGCCGCCCGAGGTGGCGGACACGGTGGTGGGCCGTCCCGCTGTCAGGCCGAGGCTGTCGGCGGAGGAGGACAGGTCGGGTTCCGAGGGCTCCGGGTCGCCGAGCGAGGCGCTGAGGAGGTGGCCGTCGGAGTCGTAGAAGTAGATCCGGAAGTCGGAGGGCAGCGCCCCGGGGGTGGTGAACCGGCTCGGGAATCCCTGCTCGCTCGCCGCGTCGCCGTACGCCTTGGTGTGTGTGCGGAAGTGGGTGAGCTGGTCGTCGAGGCTGTCCATCAGCCAGGACCGCAGGACGAGGAAGCCGACGACCTCGGCGGCCAGCACGGCGGCGGTGGCGACGACGGCGATACCGAGGACGAGACGACGGCGCAGGCCGCCTCGGAAACGGGGTTTCATGGGTGGGCGGGGCGGGCCTGCTCGGAAACGGGGTTTCATGGGTGGGCGGGGCAGGCCTGCTCGGAAACGGGGTTTCATCGGTGCGCGAGACAGGCGGGCCCGGAAACGGGGTTTCACCGGTCGGCGGCGCAGGCGGGCCCGGATACGCGGTCTCACCGGTCGGCGGCCCGTTCGGCCGCCCGGTCCTGGTCGTGCTCGCGCGGCAGCCGCAGGCAGTAGCCGATGCCGCGGACCGTGTGGATGAGCGGCGGATCGAAGCGGTCGATCTTCTTGCGCAGGTACTTCACATACGTCTCGACGATGCGCGCGTCACCCGCGAAGTCGTACCCCCACACGTGCCGCACGATCTGCGCCCTGCTCAGCACCCGGTTGGAGTTGGCCATGAGGTAGCCGAGCAGCTGGAACTCGGTGGGGGAGAGCGGTACGTACCGCTCCCCGCGGTGCACCTCGTGCGCGTCCGGATCGAGCCGCAGGTCGGCGAAGAGCAGCAGGGTCCGCTCGCCGCCCGCCCCGCCGGCCGCGGTTTCCTCCGGGCCGGTGCGGCGCAGAATCGCCTGGATCCGCAGCAGCACCTCCTCGATGCTGAACGGCTTGGTGACGTAGTCGTCGCCTCCCGACCGCAGCCCGGCGATACGGTCGGACAGATCGACGCGCGCGGTCAGGAAGAGTACGGGGGTGTCGTTGCCGGCCGCCCGCATCGACCTGGTCACCTCGAAGCCGTCGAGGTCGGGCAGCATCACGTCGAGCAGCACCAGGTCGGGCCCGAACCGCTCGACCTCCAGCAGTGCGGACGCGCCGGAGTCCGCGCTGCTCACCTCGTAGCCGGTGAGCCGCAGCGTGGTTTCCAGCAGGGCACGGATGCTCGCCTCGTCCTCCACGACGAGGAGTCTGTGCCGGGTCTGGGGCGCGGAGTGCTCGGACATGGCGCCGACTCTCCCCCCTGTTCATGAGGGTCGGCTTTCAGCTCTCTGGGGGTTTCCTGAGAGCCGCCCATGCGCGGGGCACAAAGAAAAGGCCCCGGGCTCCTCCACTGCGGGAGCCCGGGACCTGCCCGCGCTTGACTGAGACGGGATGCGCGGACCCCGCGCACGTTAGGGGCGGCGTGTGGGAGAGCCCGGGACGAATGCTGGGAGATCCCTGTGGAAGCCCCCGCGCGAGCTGGCGGACCTTCAGCCCTTGTCGCCCGCGACTTCGTCGCCTCCGTCCTCCGCGCCCAGAGGCTGTTCGCGCCCAGAGACTGTCCGCGCCCGGAGACTGTCCGCGCCCAGAGACTGGAGGCCCTCGTGGACACGGCGACGCTCTGCACCTCCGAACTCGTCACGAACGCCTGCGTGCACGCGAAGGGCGGCGACGGCTCGGCGTTATCGCTGTCGGTGGCGTCGGCGCGGGTACGTGGCATCGTGTACGACGGCGACGACAACCCGCCGGTGATGACGACAACCCGCCGATGATAAGGGAGTTGACCCCGGAGGGGTGGGAACAGGGCGGCCGGGGCGTCCACTTGGTCGGCGCGCTGACGGACGGCCGCTGAGGCACTGCCCCGGCGACGACCCCGCAGGCCGCCGCCGAGCCGCTGGGCACTGCCCCGGCGACGACCCCGCAGGGCGCCGCCCCGGCTCGCGGCGAGGGCAACGCCGTGTGGTTGGACCTGCTCGCGCCCGATGTCTTCGTAACCTGAGAAGATCGTCTCGTCCGGCGGCTCATTCGCCACCCTTCGCTACCCCGGCGGCGCTCCTATCAGCGACGACGCGCGCCCGTCAATTCTTGACGCCACGCGAACGCCAGGGATAGCCAGGGATTCGCCACCCCGTTCCACAGCCCCTGCGGACGGCCCTGACCTGGGCAAATGGCGTTCACGGTGGGTACAGTACCCAGCATTGGATGGAGCGGCGCGCGTTGCTGAGGCCGAGCGACGCATCCCTTGATCTGCCCGCGCGACGCACGAAGCCTGGCCCGGGGGCAACCGGGACCAGGCTCGCGCGCGGGTCAGTGTGAGCCCGGCCGATCATCAAGCGGTCGGGCTCACGCCCAACCATCCGTCCGGCTCACGCTGCGTCACATGAACTTCTCGACGCACCCTGCGACTGCGGCTACCGCGGTGAGGCAGAGCGCCGCGAACTGAACCCAGTCGCGCCTGTGCCGGCGCGGAGGGCGGCTCTCTTTCTTCCTCGGTTTGGCCACAAGTACCAGCTCCCTTCCTTGATGTGACCCGGGCGAGCCCGGGCCCCCGCCTGGGGTCAGGCGGGCGTCAATGCAGGAAGTATCAGCTGAACTCGTCGCAACTTACCGGGTGTTGGCGAGGGCGGCGAACTATCGCCACGGTTCGCCAGGGTGCGCCACATGGTCTGCCACGGCGCTCCCGGTGTGGGCTTCAGTCGGTGCACTCTGAGCTACGGCCCCGTGGAGGAGGCCGCCCGCCGTCCCCGTTCGAAGGCGCGCGGAGACCTGTATACGCAGACGTGTCTTCGTGGAGGTACGACAGCATCACGATGCCGCACCGCGACGCCGGAGTTGGGCGCGCGCCAGGGCGTCCGGCCCGAAGGAGTGCCGTCGGCCCGGTCCCCGTACTCCGTGAGTGTGTTAAACAGGTAGTAATCAAAGGGGCATTTTGCAGCAGCTCAAGCTCGGAATCATGTCGCAGACCCGCAAAGAGAACGAGCACCGTCTGCCGATCCACCCAGCCCACTTCGAACGCATCGACGCCGACCTCCAGCCCAGCATCTATCTGCAGACCGGTTACGGAGAGCACTTCGGTGTCTCGGACAGTCAGCTCGCACCGTTCGTCGCCGGTTTCCGCCCACGGCAGGAGCTGATCGCGGAGTGTGACGTCATCCTGCTGGCCAAACCGCTGCACGAGGATCTGGCGGAGCTGCGGGACGGGCAAGTGCTGTGGGGGTGGCCGCACTGCGTTCAGGACGAGAAGGTCACGCAGGCCGCCATCGACCGCAGGCTCACCGTGATCGCCTTCGAGGCGATGAACCACTGGACCCGTGAGGGTTCGTTCAATCTGCACGTCTTCCACAAGAACAACGAGCTGGCCGGCTACTCGTCGGTGCTGCACGCCATGCAGCTGACGGGCGCGACCGGCGACTACGGGCGCCGGCGGCGTGCGGTCGTGATCGGCTTCGGCGCCACCGCCCGCGGCGCGGTCACCGCGCTCAGTGCGCTGGGCGTGCACGACGTGGACGTGCTGACCGCCCGTGGCGTCACCGCCGTCAGCTCACCGATCCACTCGGCGCGGATCGTGCACTTCGACCACGACGAGGCCGACGACACCCTCGACCCGCGGCGCAGCGTCGTGCTCACCGAGGACGGTCCGCAGCCGCTGGCCGAGTTCCTCGCCGGGCACGACATCATCGTCAACTGCGTGCTCCAGGACACCGCGGCGCCGCTCATGTTCCTGATAAACGAGGACCTGCCGAAGCTCGCGCCCGGCACCCTCGTCGTCGATGTCTCCTGCGACGAGGGCATGGGCTTCGCCTGGGCCCGGCCGACCACCTTCAACGACCCGATGTTCACCGTTGGCGACCACGTCCACTACTACGGCGTGGACCACAGCCCCTCCTATCTGTGGGACGCGGCCACCTGGGAGAACAGCGAGGCGCTGATCCCGTTCCTGCGGCCGGTCCTCGAAGGACCGGCCGGCTGGGACGGTGACCGTACGATCCGCCGGGCGATCGAGATCCGCGGCGGCATCGTCCAAAACCCCGCGGTCCTGGCCTTCCAGCACCGCGCCGAGCAGTATCCGCACGCGCTGCTCTGAGCCCGCGCCGCCCGGTCGACGGCGTACCCGCACCGGGTACGCCGCCGACTGGGCGCTCCCGGCCTTCGCATCGGGGGGCTGTTCACCACGCTATACCCCCAGCGGGTATACGGAGCAGTCATTAATTTCCATATCAGCAGTCATGTCGTGTCAGCATTTCGTGAATTCAGGATTTGCTGTACTGTCGCTTCATGTTGACTCTCGCCTCCGAGATCGAGGTGCTGGCCCGCTTCGGCCGCGCGCTCGCCGACCCGATCCGCTGTCGTCTGCTGCTCGCGCTGCGCGAGTCTCCGTCGCATCCGTCCGATCTGGCGGAGGAGTTGGGGATTTCGCGTACCCGGCTGTCCAACCATCTGGCGTGTCTGCGCGACTGTGGGCTGGTCGTCGCCGTGCCTGTCGGCCGTCGTACGCGCTACGAGCTCGCCGATCCCCGCCTCGGCCACGCGCTCGAGGACCTGCGGACGGCGGTGCTGGCCGTGGACGCGGACCGCAACTGCCCGGACGCGGACGAGGAGGGCTGCTGCTGATGCCTGCCGAGTTGCCTCTGGTGTCCCTGGGGCCCTCTTCCGCTCGCCTTGACGCGCTGACTCGCCGGATACGGCTGCTGGTGGGCGCGACCATCGCCTACAACGTGGTCGAGGCGGTCATCGCCCTGACCGCGGGGGCCGCCGCCTCGTCCAGCGCGCTGATCGGCTTCGGCCTCGATTCCGTGATCGAGGTGTCCTCGGCGGCCACCGTCGCCTGGCAGTTCTCCGCCGCCGACCACGCGGCGCGTGAAGCCCGGGAGCGGCGGGCGCTGCGGATCATCGCGGTGTCCTTCTTCGGCCTGGCCGCGTACGTCGTCGTGGAGTCGGTACGGGCTTTTGCGGGCGCCGGTGAGGCGGACCGCTCCCTCGTCGGCATCGCGCTGGCCACCGTGTCGCTGGCGGTGATGCCGTTCCTGTCGGCTGCCCAGCGCCGGGCCGGACGTGAGCTGCGCTCGGCATCGGCGGTCGCCGACTCCAAGCAGACCCTGCTGTGCACCTACCTCTCGGCGGTTCTCCTGCTCGGGCTCGTCGCCAACGCGGCGTTCGGCTGGAGCTGGGCCGATCCCGCCGCCGCCCTGATCATCGCCGCGGTCGCGGTGAAGGAAGGCCGGGACGCCTGGCGCGGCGACGGCTGCTGTGCCGCGTTGACCGCCGAACCGCCACTCGACCGCGAAGACACCTGCGGCTGCGAGCCGGGGTGCGCCTGCTGCTCGTGACCAGGCTCCCGCAGCAGATGCAATCCCAGGTCAGGGCCACACCAAGCAGTACGGCTGATGCCCCGCCTCATGCAACCGATGGCTGAAATCCTGCCACTCATGCAGCAACTGGTACACATTGAACGCGTCCCGCGGCCCGCCCCGGTCCGGGACCGTCGACCAGATGAAGGCGGCCGCGCCGACCGCTTCCTCGCCGATGCCGCGGAGGGGGTCGACGACGGTCATGGGGAGCTTCACCACGGCGTAGTCGGGGTGGAGGACGACCAGCTCGAGGGGCGGGACCTTGTGGAGGGGGACGCCCTCGATGCCGGTGAGCACCATCGCGGCCATCGTTTCCGGCTTGATCTTGGTGAACATGCCGTTCATGCCGAGCTCGTCGCCGCCGAGCTCCTCGGGGCGCATCGAGATCGGGACCCGGGCCGCCGTCGCGCCGTCCGGCGCGCCGAAGTATTTGTACGTCACCCCCACCCGGCCACCATTCCCGCTCCCCGCCCGCAGCCGCTCGACCGTGCGGTCGCCCCGCTCGGACTCACCCTGTGATCCGTGTGATCCCTGAGATCCGGGAGAGCCCTGCGATCCCTGTGCCTGTCGTGCCTCGGCCGCTTCCTCCGCCTCGCGCCGGTGCCTTCCCCGCCGGGCACGCCGAGGACCGAGGTCATCGGTCCCCTCGCCCAGTCCGCCACCGCGATGCATATCTCCACCCGACTGCTTTTCTAAGGCGCGCGACCCCCGCCACGCAACCCGATCATCGTGACAGTGACCTCCCCCACGGCCGCACGCCGAAACGTACGCTGAAACACCTGTCCGCAGGATCTTCGCAGCCTCTGAACACCATCGTTCATGTGAGCTGTCCGTACCAGTCCCAGTTTCGCAGATGGCCGGGGGAAGGCGCCCGGTTGTCGTACCGGACACCGGCCCATCGGACCCCGCGACGGCCGGGATCTTCCGTACAGGAAGCCGTACGTCCGTCCGGCATCCCGCGTTCACGGCCCCGTGCTCTCGCCCTCGCGGGCGCCGGCGGCCCCTGGCCTACCCTGAGGAGGTCATTAGCCCCCCGGAGTCGGAGACGTCGCAGGTCATGACCGAACTGCCTTATCCCTACGAAGCCCCAGCCTCGCAGTCTCTATTCGACCGTGCGTCGGCCGTCACACCCGGCGGCGTGAACTCTCCCGTGCGCGCCTTCCGCGCCGTGGGCGGTACGCCCCGGTTCATGGTGTCCGGTACCGGTCCCTACCTCACCGACGCCGACGGCCGTACATACGTCGACCTCGTCTGTTCCTGGGGGCCGATGATCCTCGGGCACTCCCACCCCGAGGTCATCGCCGCCGTCCAGGAGGCCGTCTCGCGCGGTACGTCCTTCGGTACGCCCGGTGAGGGAGAGGTCGTACTCGCCGAGGAGATCGTCGCGCGCGTCGAGCCCGTCGAGCAGGTCCGGCTCGTCTCCAGCGGCACCGAGGCGACCATGTCCGCCATCCGGCTCGCCCGCGGTTTCACCCAGCGCTCCAAGGTGATCAAGTTCGCCGGGTGCTATCACGGGCACGTCGACTCGCTGCTCGCCGCGGCCGGGAGCGGGGTGGCGACCTTCGCGCTGCCCGACACCCCCGGCGTCACCGGCGCCCAGGCAGGCGACACCATCGTCCTTCCCTACAACGACCTCGAAGCCGTGAACGAGGCCTTCCACGCGCACCCCGGCGAGATCGCCTGCGTGATCACCGAGGCCTCGCCCGGCAACATGGGCGTCGTCCCGCCGCGGCCCGGCTTCAACCAGGGGCTCAAGGACGCCTGCGCCAAGAACGGCGCCCTGTTCATCTCCGACGAGGTCATGACCGGCTTCCGCACCAGCAAGGCCGGTTGGTACGGAATTGATGGCGTACGTCCTGACCTGATGACCTTCGGCAAGGTCATGGGCGGTGGCTTCCCGGCCGCCGCCTTCGGAGGCCGCGAGGACGTGATGGCGCACCTCGCGCCCGCCGGGCCGGTGTACCAGGCGGGCACGCTGTCCGGGAACCCGGTCGCCACCGCCGCCGGGCTCGCCCAGCTGCGGCTGCTCGACGACGCCGCGTACGACAAGGTCGACGCGGTGTCGGAGCGGATCCGTACGCTCGTGACCGAGGCCCTGACCAAGGAGGGCGTGACGCACCGGCTGCAGAACGCCTCCAACATGTTCTCCGTCTTCTTCACCGGGCGCGAGGTGCGCGACTACGAGGACGCGAAGGCGCAGGAGTCCTTCCGCTACACCGCGTTCTTCCACTCGATGCTGGCGCAGGGCGTGTATCTGCCGCCGTCCTCCTTCGAGTCGTGGTTCGTGTCGACGGCCCACGACGAGCAGGCGGTTCAGCGGATCGCCGACGCCCTTCCGGCGGCGGCGCGGGCAGCGGCGGAGGCCACGGCATGAGCGAGCACATCGACGACAGCGACATCACCGTCGTCCACGTCATGCGGCACGGTGAGGTCGCCAACCCGGACGGGGTGCTGTACGGGCGGCTCGCCGGGTACCACCTGTCCGAGCTCGGGCGGCAGATGGCCGACCGGGTGGCCGAACACCTCGCCTCGCGTGACGTCACGTATGTCGTCGCCTCGCCGCTGGAGCGGGCGCAGGAGACGGCCACCCCGATCGCCAAGGCGCACGGGCTGGACCTCGCGACCGACGCGCGGCTGATCGAGGCCGAGAACGTCTTCCAGGGCAAGACCTTCGGCGTCGGGGACGGCGCGCTGCGTCGGCCGGAGAACTGGAAGCACCTCGTCAACCCGTTCAGGCCGTCCTGGGGTGAGCCGTACGTCGATCAGGTCGTACGGATGATGGGGGCGCTGGACGCCGCCAAGGACGCCGCTCGTGGGCATGAAGCGGTGTTGGTCAGCCACCAGTTGCCGATCTGGATCGTGCGCAGCTATGTGGAGAAGCGGCGGCTGTGGCACGACCCGCGCAAGCGGCAGTGCACGCTGGCTTCCCTGACGAGCTTCACCTACCGGGGCGACAAGATCGTGTCCGTGGGCTACACCGAGCCCGCCCGTGATCTGGTCCCGGCCCATCTCCTCGCGGGCGCAAAGCCGGTGAAGGGGAAGGACAAGGCGTTCGGGGCGTAGGCCCCCGCAGGGGGGCGGCGTACGCCCCGTCACAAAGCGTATGCGGTCATGCCATTTGAGCGCATCTTCGTAAAATCAGATAAATACGCGGAGTTTGACGGAACCTCCGTCTCCATCGCGCCCTCTCATTGTGTGCCAGCTGGGAGCCAGCTGAGAGGGCGCGATGAGATGGGGACCGCATGCGGGACATCAGCCGGAGGGGAATGATCGGCCTCGGGGCAGGTGCCGCGGCAGCGCTGGGACTTGCCGCGTGCGGCACCACAGAGCATGACGCCGCGAGCCGGGGCGGCGGTTCCCACGGTGGCGGACGGCCCGGCGCCCCGAAGGCCACCGCACGTCCCCTCGGTGATGGCTCCACCGCGTACACGGGCAAGCAGCCCAACCAGCCCGACAAGGCCGTCCCGCTTGAGCCCGGCGAGACCCCTCCGCAGTTCGTGATCTTCTCCTGGGACGGCGCGGGGGAGGTCGGGACCGGTCTTTTCGACCGCTTCCTCGGACTCGCCAAAGAGCACGACGCGCACATGACGTTCTTTCTCTCCGGGCTGTATCTGCTGCCCGAGTCGAAAAAGCGCCTGTACTTGCCGCCCAACAACCCCAGGGGCGCCTCGGACATCGGTTATCTCACCGACGAGCACGTCAAGGCGACGCTGAAACTCGTCCGGCAGGCCTGGCTCGACGGCCATGAGATCGGCACCCACTTCAACGGCCACTTCTGCGCCGGCTCGGGCACGGTCGCCAACTGGACGTCCGCGCAGTGGCGCAGCGAGATCGACCAGGCGAAGTCCTTCGTGAAGGAGTGGCGGACCAACACGGGCTGGAGTGATCTGCCCGCGCTGCCCTTCGACTACGAGAAGGAACTCATCGGCGGCCGTACGCCGTGTCTGCTCGGCCAGAACAACCTGCTGCCCACCGCCAAGGAACTCGGCTGGCGCTACGACGCCTCCTCGCCCGGCGGGCGCCAGCGCTGGCCGCAGAAGAACCAGGGGCTGTGGGACCTGCCGCTGCAGGCGATGCCCTTCCCCGGGCACCGCTTCGAGGTGCTCTCGATGGACTACAACATCCTCGCCAACCAGTCGGTCAACTCGACGCGGGCGCCCTCGTACAACTACCCGGGCTGGCGCACCCAGGCGGCCAACTCCTATATCGCCGGATTCAAGCGGGCATACGAGACAAATCGCGCACCCTTCTTCATCGGCAACCACTTCGAGGAGTGGAACGGCGGCATCTACATGGACGCCGTCGAGCAGGCCTTCAAGCACATCGCCCGGGAGAAGGAGAAGGGCGCGGACGTGCGCCTCATCTCCTTCCGGCAGTTCGTGGACTGGCTGGATGTGCAAAAGCCCGAGGTGCTGACCCGGCTTCAGTCGCTGGACGTGGGGCAGCAGCCCGCTGGCGGCTGGAAGTCCTACCTGGGCGGACAGGCAGCCTGAAATGCGGGTTTCCGCCCGCAAGGGGGGTGCGGAAGATCCTCGAAACGGGCATGCGAAACTTTTCACATGAGTGCCGCCTGCCGTGCCGACCAGCGCCCGAACCGCACCCGTAGCCGCGCCGCCCTGCTCGCCGCCGGGGCCGCCGCCGCCGCGCTCGTCCTGTCCGCGTGCGGTTCCGGGGGCACCTCCGGGGGAGCGGGCAACACCAACTTCGTCGCCGGCAAGAACGGTGTCGACACCGCCTCGAAGGGCTCGCGGGCCGCGATCCCCGACCTCTCCGGCAAGACCATCGACGGCAAGCAGCTCGACGTCCGCGACTACAAGGGCAAGGTCGTCGTCCTCAACGTCTGGGGGTCCTGGTGCGGGCCCTGCCGCGCCGAGGCCAAGAACCTCGAGCGGGTGTTCCAGAGCACCAAGGACCAGGGCGTGCAGTTCGTGGGCATCAACACCCGCGACACCAGCACCGGTCCGGCCAAGGCCTTCGAGAAGGAACAGGGCATCACCTACCCGAGCCTGTACGACCCGACGGGCAAGCTGATGCTCCGCTTCAAGAAGGGCACGCTGAATCCGCAGCTGATCCCCTCCACGCTCATCGTCGACCGGGACGGGAAGGTCGCCGCCCGGACCCTGCAGGCGCTCAGCGAGGAAACCCTGCGCAAGATGCTCGACCCGGTTCTCGCGGAGAAGTGACCTGACGTGTCCCTCCTAGCCACGACCTTGGCCGAGTCCGTCGGCAAGAACGAGACGGTCTACAGCGGCGCCCTGCTGGTCGCCCTGCCGATCGCCGTGCTCGGCGGACTCGTCTCCTTCTTCTCGCCGTGCGTGCTGCCGCTGGTGCCCGGCTACCTGTCGTACGTCACCGGGGTCGGTGGCACGGATCTGGCGGAGGCCAGACGGGGGCGGATGGCCTCGGGCGCGGCCCTGTTCGTCCTCGGCTTCACCGTCGTGTTCGTCTCCGGCGGGGCGCTCTTCGGGTATTTCGGCGCGACCCTGCACGAGCACCAGGACACGCTGTCGAAGGTGCTCGGCGTGCTCATGATCCTCATGGGTGTGTTCTTCATGGGGCTGATGCCCTGGTTCACCCAGCGCGAATTCCGGTTCCACAAGCGGCCGGTGGCCGGTCTCGCGGGCGCGCCTGTGCTCGGCGCGCTGTTCGCCATCGGCTGGACGCCCTGCCTCGGCCCGACGCTCTCCTCGGTGCAGGTTCTCGCGATGAATCAGGCGAGCGCGGGCCGGGGGGCCATACTGACCGTCGCGTACTGCCTCGGCCTCGGCATCCCCTTCGTCCTCACCGCGGTCGCCTTCCGCAAGGCGCTCGGCGCCTTCGGCTGGGTCAAGCGCCACTACACCTGGGTGATGCGGATCGGCGGCGGCATGATGATCGTGACCGGCCTGCTGCTGCTCACCGGTGCGTGGGACAGCATCGTGCAGCAGATGCAAACCTGGTCCGACGGCTTCACGGTAGGGATCTGATCCATGGGCACGACCGATACCGACACCGGCAAGACGACGGAGTCCGCCACCGCTCAGGAGGCGCGCGCCGCCGAGGCCGATCTCGGGGCAGCCGGATCCCAACTGTCCACCGCCCCGGTGGAGACGGCCATGCCCGGCTCGTTCGGAGGAGTGCGAGGGCCCGGTGCCGCCGGGTGGCTGGCGTGGACCGGCCGGGAGGTCATCGGCTGGGCCCGCTGGTTCTGGCGGCAGCTGACGTCCATGCGGGTCGCGCTGATCCTGCTCTTCCTGCTGTCGCTCGGAGCGATCCCCGGCTCGCTGATCCCGCAGTCCGGGACCGACGCGCAGAAGGTGGCGGACTTCAGGAACGCGCACAGCGTGCTCGGGCCCGTCTGCGACAAGCTCGGGCTGTTCCACGTCTACAGCTCCGTGTGGTTCTCGGCGATCTACATCCTGCTGTTCGTCTCGCTCATCGGCTGCATCGTGCCGCGCACCTGGCAGTTCGTCGGGCAGCTGCGCGGCCGTCCGCCGGGCGCGCCCAAGCGGCTGACCCGGCTGCCCGCCTACGCGACCTGGCGCACCGACGCCGAGCCGGAGCAGGTCCGCGAGGTCGCCCTGAAGGTCCTCAAGCGGCGCCGGTTCCGGGCGCATCTCGACGGGGACGCCGTCGCCGCCGAGAAGGGCTATCTGCGCGAGACCGGCAACCTGCTCTTCCACATGGCACTGATCGTGATGCTCGTCGCCTTCGCCTGGGGCCAGCTCTTCAAGTCCGAGGGCAACAAGCTGATCGTCGAGGGCGACGGCTTCTCCAACGCGCTCTCGCAGTACGACGACTTCAAGTCCGGCAACCTCTTCAGCGACGACGACCTCACGCCGTTCAGCTTCAACCTGAAGAAGTTCACCGGCACCTACGAGCGGACCGGCCCCAACAAGGGCACCCCGCGCACCTTCCAGGCGGACATCACCTACAGCGTGGGCGCCTACGGCAAGGAGAAGAAGACCACCGTCAAGGTCAACGAGCCGCTGAAGATCGGCGACTCGAAGGTCTACCTCGTCAGCCACGGCTACGCGCCCGTCGTCACCGTCCGGGACGGCAAGGGCAACGTCGTCCTCCATCAGGCCGTGCCGATGCTGCCGCTCGACGCGAACGTCACCTCGCAGGGCGCCATCAAGGTCATGGACGGCTACCGGAACGGGCAGGGCCGCAGCGAACAGCTCGGCTTCGCCGCCTTCTTCGTGCCGACCTTCGCGGGAGCGGGCAAGGGAACGATGTTCTCCCAGTTCCCCGCGCTCGACTCCCCCGTGCTCGCGCTGTCCGGCTTCCACGGCAGCCTGGGGGTCGACTCGGGAATCCCGCAGAACGTGTATCAACTCGTCACCTCCAACATGAAGCAGTTCAAGGACGCGAAGGGCGACATCCTCAAGAAGAGGCTGCGGCCCGGGCAGACCATGAAGCTGCCGAACGGCGCCGGCTCGATCACCTTCGACAAGCAGATCAAGGAGTGGGCCGGCTTCCAGGTCACTCAGCAGCCCGGCAGTGACTGGGCGCTGATCGGGGCCTTCGCTGCGATCTTCGGCCTCGCCGGGTCGCTCTTCATCCAGCGCCGCCGCGTCTGGGTGCGGGCCACCACCGGCGCCGACGGCGTCACCGTCGTCGAGATGGCGGGCCTGGGCCGCAGCGAGTCCGCGAAGCTCCCCGAGGAACTGGGCGACCTGGCCGCGCTCGTGCACGAACAGGCGCCAACGAAGACCGACGGAGCCGACCCCGACGCCAAACCCCCCGTACCTGCCGCCGAAGGGGCTGAGAAGCAGTGACTCTCGCCACCGCAAGCCATCTCGCCAGCGCAACCGACCTGGCCACGGCCACCAACGAACACCTCGCCAACATGAGCAACACGCTGGTCTACTCCGCGATGGCCGTCTACACGCTGGCCTTCCTCGCGTACATCGCCGAGTGGCTCTTCGGCAGTCGCAGCAAGGTGGCCCGTACGGCCAACGCGCTCACCGCCACGAAGGCTGCGGCACAAGCACCCAAGGTGCAGGTCAAGGCGCAGGCCGGCACCACGGTCCTGGAGCGGCCGCAGGTCGTCACCCGGTCCGCGGTCGGCGCCCGGGACGTGCCCGACGGGCCCGGCGCGCACGGCGGCGACGAGCAGGGCGACCTCTACGGCCGTATCGCCGTGTCCCTCACCGCGCTCGCCTGGGCCGTCGAGGCGGCCGGTGTGATCGCCCGCGCTCTGTCGGTGCGGCGGGCGCCGTGGGGCAACATGTACGAGTTCAACATCACCTTCTCCACCGTGGCCGTCGCGGTGTTCCTCACGCTGCTCGCGCTGCGGAAGAACGTCCGCTGGCTCGGCCTCCCCCTGGTCACCACGGTCCTCCTCGATCTCGGTCTCGCCGTCACCGTCTTGTACACCGCTAGCGACCAATTGGTTCCCGCGCTGCACTCGTACTGGCTGTACATCCACGTCTCGACCGCGATCATCTGCGGCGCCGTCTTCTACGTGGGCGCCGTCGGCACGCTGCTCTACCTCTTCAAGGACTCGTACGAGAACAAGCTCGCGAGCGGCGGTCAGCCTGGCCGTTTCGCGACCTCCGTCATGGAGCGGCTGCCCGCCTCGGCCTCCCTCGACAAGTTCTCCTACCGCGTGAACGCCGCCGTCTTCCCGCTGTGGACGTTCACGATCATCGCGGGCGCGATCTGGGCGGGCGACGCCTGGGGCCGCTACTGGGGCTGGGACCCCAAGGAGACCTGGGCGTTCATCACCTGGGTCGCGTACGCCTGTTACCTGCACGCCCGCGCGACGGCCGGCTGGAAGGGCCGCAAGGCCGCCTACATCGCCCTGATCGCCTTCGGCTGCTGGCTGTTCAACTACTACGGCGTCAACATCTTCGTGAGCGGCAAGCACTCCTACAAGGGCTTCTAGCCGTAAGTCCTTCGCGACCGAGGCCGGTTCCTGTGACGTGAGTCACGGGAACCGGCCTTTGCCGTACGGACAGGGTGAGGGTGTGGAGACGACTCCGGGGACTCTGAGGAAACGCATCCGCGCGGGGGATCACGAGGCCTTCGGCGAGCTCTTCGACGCGTACGCGCGCTCCGTGTACAACCACGCCTACCGGCTCACCGGGGACTGGGCGCGGGCCGAGGACGTGGTGTCGCTGACCTTCCTGGACGCCTGGCGGCTGCGCGAGAAGCCCGACGAGGAAGGCGGCTCGCTGCGGCCCTGGCTGCTCGGCATCGCCACCAACGTCACGCGCAACACCCGCCGGGCGGCCCGAAGACACGCCGCCGCCGTCGCCCGGCTGCCCCGCGACGAGGCCACCCGCGACTTCGCCGACGAGGTCGCCGAGCGCCTCGACGATGCCGCGCGGCTGGCCCTCGTACAGGCGGCGCTCGCGAGGCTGCGGCGGGCCGAGCGGGAAGTGCTGGCCCTGTGTGTCTGGTCGGGGCTCGACTACGCGGCGGCGGCCGAGGCACTAGGGGTGCCCGTCGGCACCATACGGTCGCGGCTCTCCCGGGCCAGGACAAAGCTCGCGAAGCAGATGAAAAACACGGAACTGCCGCCAGTACGCGGACCGATGAAAGGTGACCGCACCACCGCGGTCGGGCCCATCAGGGAGGGAAACCGATGACCACACCCCCCGAACTTGCCGAGAAAGACCTTCCGCCGGGCCGGCACCGACTCCTCAAGGAGCATCTGATGACCGAGATCCGGCGAGAAGACCAGGCGACGGCCAAGGCCCCGGCGCGCGACAGGTGGCTGCGGCCCGCGATCGCCGCGGCAGCCGTCGCCGCCGTGGCCGCGACGGTCGTGATCGCGCTGCCGTCGTCGGGCGGGAAGAGCACCCCTGCCGCCTCCAAGGAGGCCACCGCGCTCCTGAGCAATATCGCGCTGGCGGCGGAACACGAGAAGGCGTCGGCCGTCCGCGACGACCAGTTCGTCTACATCGAGAGCAAGGTCGGCTACTCCGAGCAGGAGAACGACGGGCCGGCCCGGGTCGCGCCGGTCCACGAGCGGGAGATCTGGCTGTCGGTGGACGGCACGCGCACCGGTCTCCTGGAGGAGGGCCGGGGCCCCAACCAGCACCAGACGCTGGAGCCGGACACCCCCGGCAACCCCAGGAACACCAACTACCGCCACCTTCAGACCCTGCCGACCGACCCCGACAAGATGCTGGACTGGCTGCACAAGAACAGCGACGGCGGCAAGAGCGCGGACCAGAACACCTTCGTGCTCGTCGGCGACCTGGTGAGCGAGTCGCTGCTGCCGCCGGACGTCGCGGCGGCCCTGTTCCGGGCCGCCGCCAAGATCCCCGGGGTCGTCGTGGTCGCGGACGCCGTGGACGCGGCGGGCCGGCCCGGCGTGGCCGTCGCGCGGGCGGACAGCGGCACGCGCGAGGAGCTGATCTTCGACAGCAGGACGAGGCAGTACATCGGAGAGCGGGAGGTCGCCGTCGAGGACCTGGACAACGGCTTGAAGAAGGGGCAGACCACCGGGTCCAGCGCCATCCTGCGGCGCGACGTCGTCGACAAGGCCGGTCAGCGGCCGTAACGGGTGCACAACCCCCGCTTCCGGGCCACGCTGGTGTCATGACCGACCCCAGTCGAGCGATCGAAGAGGGCACCACCGAGACCCGGGGGGACGCGCACACCCTGCGCTACGTGCTGCGTCTTCCCCAGCCTGTGGAGAAGGTCTGGACGGCGCTGGCCACCCCTGACGGGCTACGGGGGTGGCTGGCCACCGCCGAGGTGTTCGAGCCGAGGCTCGGCGGGGCCGTCAGCCTGCGCGGGCTGGGCGGCGGGCGGATCACCGCCTGGGATGTGGAGCGGGTCGCCGAGTACAGCACGGAGGGGCGCGGGCGGGTGCGGTTCCATCTGGAGCCCGGGGCGCCGGAGGGGACCACGGTCCGCTTCACCCACGAGTTCGAGGGGGAGCTGCGGGACCCCGGCTGGCGGGCCCGCTTCGAACGCCTGCTCAAAGCGCTGAACGCCTAGCCGGCTAGGGCGAATCCGGCGGCGCTCACCCCACAGAACGCGGTGGAGGAATGCTCGTTCAGTCTGCCTGGAGAATCTCCTGCTCGGCCCAGATGATCTTCCCCTCCGTCGTGTACCGAGCACCCCAGCGATGGGCGAGCTGAGCGACCAGGAAGAGCCCACGGCCGCCTTCGTCCATGCTGCGGGCATGCCTCAGTCGCGGGGCGGTGCTGCTGGCGTCGGAGACTTCGCAGGTCAGGCGCGAGTCCCGGAGCAGTCGCAGCCGTATGGGCGGTGCGGCATAGCGAATGGCATTGGTGACCAGCTCGCTCACGATGAGTTCCGTCGTCATGGCCAGGTCCCCGAAACCCCAGGCCTCCACCTGGCGGGTCGCCTGCGCGCGGACGTCGCCAACGGCGGCCGGGTCCGCGGGCACATGCCACGAGGCAACATGGTCGGCGTCCAAGGCGTGTGTCCGCGCCAGAAGAAGGGCGATGTCGTCGGGCTGGGGCACGGGCACGAGCTGCTGCACGGCGGAGGTGCACAGCGTTGCAAGGTCGCAGTCGGACCGGGTCAGCAGGGCGCCGAGTCGGGACATGCCCAGCTCCACGTCGTAGTCCGGTCCCTCGATGAGACCGTCGGTGTAGAGACCGAACAGGCTGTTCTCGGCAAGCTCGATCTCCGCGGCCTCGAACGCCATCCCGCCCAGCCCGAGCGGAGGCCCGGCGGGGATTGTGGGGAAGTACGCCTGTCCGCCGGGTGCGACGACCACAGGCGGCGGATGTCCGGCCCGGGCCATCGAGCAGCGTCGTGTGACCGGGTCGTAGACGGCGTACAGACAGGTCGCCCCGAGGAAGGTCGTCACGCTCCTGTCGGCCGCGTCGCCGCCGTCGGTCTCCTCCTCGTCCAGCCGCAGCACGATGTCGTCCAGGTGAGCCAGCAGTTCGTCGGGACGCATCTCCATGTCGGCGAGGGTCTGAACCGCGGTACGCAGTCGGCCCATGGACGCCGCGGCGGCGATGCCATGGCCCACCACGTCTCCGATGACCAGGCCCACACGGGCACCGGACAGCGGGATCACGTCGAACCAGTCGCCGCCGACCCCGCCTGTCGCGTCCGCCGGCAGATAGTTCGAGGCCACCTCCAGCGCCGTTCCGCCCGTGAGCGCGTGCGGCAGCAGACTGCGCTGCAGAGTGACAGCCGCCGTGTGTTCCCTGGTGTAGCGGCGGGCGTTGTCGACGCACAGCGCTGCCCGTGCCACCAGCTCCTGGGCGATCAGGGCATCGTCGGGTTGAAAGGAGATGGGGTTGAGGGACCGCGCGAACGTGGCGAGGCCCAGGGCCGTGTTCCGCGCCCGCATCGGCACCGAGATGAGGGAGTGCAGCCCGAACTCGCGGATACTGGCCGCTCTCGCGGGCTGTACGGCAAGCCACAGCTCGTCGGCCGGGTCGAGGACCGGGATGAGGACCGGCTCGCCGCTGATGAGCAGATCCATGCCGTGCGGCGGAGGGAGGAAGTCCACCCTCTCCCCGATCTGCGCCACGGCCTCCGGGCAGCCCTCTCGCACGGAACTCATCCCGGCGCGACGCATCACCGGTGTGGCGGGTGCCGGTCCCGCGTCGGTCAGCCACGTTCCGTGCCCCTGCGTGCTGAGGACAGGTTCCAGCAGGTCGACGATGACGAAGTCCGCGAAACGCGGAACAGCGAAGTCGGCGAGCTCCTGAGCGGTCCGCATCACGTCAAGGGTGCCGCCGATACGGGTCCCCGCCTCGTTGACCAGCGACAGGAGCTGGCGGGCGTTCCACCGCTCGGTGACGTCCGAAACCATGTAGCAGACCCCGGTGACGGAGTTGTCGGCGTCCACCAAGGGGAAGAACGAGGTGGAGTAGGCGTGTTGGCGGTGTGGATCCGCCCAACTCCATCCCACGTACTCGTAGTCGGTCACCGGAATTCCGGTGACCAGGACCTTACGCATCAGTCCCTCGATGGTCTCCGCCTGCAGCCCGGGCAGCAGCTCGCTCAGACGACGCCCCAGCCGCTGCTCGCGGGGCACACCACCGAAGCGTTCCAAGGTGTCGTTCAGCCACACGTAGCGCAGTTGCAGGTCCATCACCGCCATGCCGACCGGCGAGCGGGTCAGGAACCCGTCCAGGACGGACTGGCCCAGCGCCCATTGCCGCCTCTGCTCCCGCGCCGAGAGCAGGAAACACTCGTCCGGGCCGATACGGAAGGACGCGGAGACCCTCAGGTCGACGTCGATACGGTGGCCGTCGCGGTGCAGTACGGGGACGAGGCCGTTCCATCCCATGCCTGAGCGGCATCTCTCCGCGATGCCTTCCACGCGGACCGGATCCCCGGGCATCGCCAGCAGACGCGCGACAGAGCCACCAAGCACCTCGGGCGCCTGGTAGCCGAGCAGTGCTTCGGCGCCCCGGGTCCAGCCGATCACCACACCGCGCCCGGACACCACCGCTGCCGCGTCGGAGGACGCGTCGAAAAGCTCGCGCGGGCCTGGCGACGTAGGCGCATCGGAACCGTCTTGCGCAGAATTCATTGATCCCATCCTCTACACAACCATGGTCCTGCTAGTCCGTACGATCTGCACGGTCCCCGCGTCTCCCACTTGCCTCACTGCGACTCGCCACGCCACGCGCCGCGGCTGGGTAGCGCAGAGGGCCGCGGCCGGAGGGAGCGTGGGAGTACCGGTCGTCGGAACCCGGGCGTGGGGGGATGCCGACAGAGGTCGCCATGCTCTGCCGACCGGTGGAGGAGGTTCTGCGATGACGGACGAATCCTTCCCGTCCAACGGCGACGAGTACGGCCCCGATCCATCCCGGCCGATTGGCCTGCTGGACGTGCTGAGTGTGGCCGCAGTGGTCGTGGACGCCGACGGGCGCATCGTGTTCTGGACCCGCAGGCCGAGGAGCTCTTTGGCTACATCGCGGATGAGGCCCTCGGCAAGTACGCGGCGCGGCTGCTGATCCACGCCGAGCACCTGCGGGCCGTCGCTCGTCTGTTCGCGGAGGTGCTGGAGACCGGCAGAAGCTGGGCGGGCGCCTTTCCCATCCGGCACAAGGACGGCGGCAGCCGTCTCGCGGCAGCCGTCTCATGGAGCCCGCACCATGCGGCTGCTGGACGACCTCGGAGATGTCTACGTCCTGGGCATCGCGGCCCACCACACCTTGCTCCAGCGCGTCGAGACCGACCTGGCCCTGCGGCTGATCAACCAGTCCCCCATCGGTCTCGCGCCGTGGACGTCCTCGACTCGGCCTTGGCCTGCAATCGTAGGCGCAGACCGGACAACGGTCCGGAGCTCGGCCACTTCGTGGGCGGCCTGCTCCACCTCCCGGGTGGTGCCCACACGGGTGGACGCTCTTCCGCGCCTCGCCCTCAGAGCGGCCCATCCCACCGTGGCCTGCGTGCAGCCGACGCTCCCGGCGACCTCGCCGCCTATGACGGCGACCGCCTGGTCAGCCTGTGTGTGCACACTGGCCGGCCGGTCCTGGTGCGCCAGTCGGCGACCACGATCTGCCGCGCATCGTTCGTAACGCCGAGGCCACCACGCTCCTTGCCCGGGCCGGCGTCCACTCCTGTCTCGCCGTACCGTTGATCGCCCATGGCGAGGTGCTGGGTGCGCTCGACTCAAGCGCACCCGCAACCCGCTCCCGTTCGACGAGGACGATGTCGTCCTCGCCAGTGAGCCGGTCAGCCGCGCCGACGTGGCCATCGACAACGCCCGCTGGTTCCAGAGCGTGCGCAACACCGCCCTCACCCTCGCCGCGCCGGAGGACCCGTCGTGAGGATCGACTGGCCAGGGCCTGTCCGGCGCTAGCTCGGCGGCAGGCACTCCTTCGCCGGTGGCTTCCCCTCCGGCCAGGCGATCTTCACGAAGCGGGTGCGGCTGTCGGGGGTCAGTTCCACGATCGGCACGGCCTTGTCGTACGGATTGCCGTGGGCGTCCAGACAGATCCACCCGCTCGCCCCGTTGACCCGCAGCTGCTTGCCCTTCACCTGCGGCCACTGGAGGCCGACGTCCGCGAGCGCCGGGATCTTCCCGGTCGGCGACGCCCCGCGGATGCCGTGCACGGCGAGCCGCATGGCGTCGTATGCGATGATCAGCTGCCCGTCGGTCAGGTCGACCTTGCCGACGGGACCGACCGGTTCCCGCGCGGCGCTGTCCAGCAGCTGCTGGAGCACCTTCGCGTCGGCCGCGCTGCCGCCGGTCTTCGCGGTGTCCTTCAGCCAGGCGTCCGGATGGGCGAGCGCCGTGTAGCGGACGGACAGCAGCGGGTCCTTGAGGGCGGTCGGGTCGAGGTCCTTGTCCCCGGCGAGGTAGGAGCCCTCGTCGCCGGTGAGCAGGGTGAAGCGGCGGTCGACGCACCCCCGGGCACCCAACGCGTTGATGAACTGGCGCAGTTGGGTGTGCCGGCCCGCGAAGAGGATGGTGTCCGTGCCCTTCGGCGTGTTGCACAGGATGTTGGTGATCTGCGCGAAGACGTTGGCGGTGCTGCCCTCCTTGCTGCGGTCGGCGGGCGGGGTGAACGGCTGGGCCTCGTAGCGCGCGCCCTTGAGCATCTTCTCGAAGGAGTTCTGCAGTGTGCGCGTGTACGGGTCGCCCGTGCGGTCGTAGACCAGGAACGCGTTGGCGGCCGACACCTTGGCGAACGAGGCGAGGGCGCGGGCCTCGTCGGTGTTGGTGGGGGAGACGCGGGCGAGCCCCGGGAAGGGGTCCTTGCCGTTCTGCCCGTTGGCGAGGTCGTCCGCCGTGATGGAGCTCCCTATCACCGGGATGCCGCGCCGAGTCAGCTCCCGCACCGCCTTGGTGTTGTTGTCGGTGCTCAGGCCGACCCCCGTCACCGCGCGCAGCCGGTCGGCGCCCTTCGTCATGCGCTCCAGCTGGTCGACCGTGTGCTGCCAATGCGCCCCTGTGGCACCCGGGTTGGCGAGCACCAGCCTGATCTTCGGCTTCAGCCCCGTGGTGTCGTGGTTGGCCTGGTACTGGGCCAGATAGGCGCCCTGGAGCTCGTGCAGCACATCCCCCAGGTTGTCCGCGTCGGTCGCCGTGAAGGGCTCGAGCAGGGCGACGGTGACGTAACTGCCGGGCGCCAGGCGGTGGTTCTCGCGGTTGATCGCCCGTACGGTGTCGGCGAACTGGGGACGGCCGAAGGCGTACGTCGTCCACGAGACGCCCACGCACTCGTCGCCGCCCTTCGGCTTGACGACCCCCGGCGCACAGGACCGGTCCTCCTTCGTGGCCGTCATGCCTCCCCACACGCCGAGCGCCGCGAGGACGGCTGCCAGCGTCAGCGCGACATACCGGCGGAAACGAATCTCCCACACGTCCTCGCGCAGCCACGTCCACACACGCGCCATCACCGGCCCCCGTCCCCGTTCTCGTCGTCGTCACCCGGGACGCGGAAGGGCCGGCCGGCCAGGGCGTCCGACGGCCAGTCCCGCGAGGCCCGCCACAGCAGGGCGTTGCCCGCGGGCCGCAGATTCGACAGCTGCTCCAGCTCGAAACGCAGCCGCTCGGTCACCTTCGGGTCGGGCAGCACCAGCGGATCCGTCAGCTGCCACACGGCGTGCAGTAATCGCCGTACCCGTAGGTGCAGTACGGCGTCCACGCTGTCCGGGGGCTGCAGCGCCGCGTCCGTGTGCCCGAGCGCCACGGAGGCCCGGTGATCGTGGCCGTCGAAGTCCCGGCCGTCCGGATCGTGCGCGTGGTAGTACGGCGCGGAGGCGATGAAGACCAGGGACGTCAGCCAGTCGCGGGTGTCGGTGCGCGGGAAGGCGTCGCGAAGATGCGCCACCGCGAAATCCGGCTTGCCGAGGGCGAGTTCGTGGTGCAGCCGGTAGCGGGCGCCGTCCTGCGGGGCCGGGTCGCCTGAGTCCTGGTAGTGGTCGATGAGGGTGCGGTGCACGGCCCGCCACCGCTCGTGGTCCCGGTCGCCGTGGTGCAGCCGCAGCAGAAGCAGGGCGCGCAGGAACGGGTCCCCGACGAACTGTCCGGCCGCCGTGGCCCAGCCCTCCTCCGCGAGCCGCTCCTCCAGGTCCAGGACGCCCGACGCACCGAAGTCGTCCGGGAGCTGCGCCTCGGCGAGCGCGCACGCCGAGTCGCGGTCGTGGGCCGCGGCGAGCACGGTCAGCTCGTCGAGACGGCCGCCGGGCACGAGCCGGTCGAGGAGCTCCTGATAGGCCGGGCGGCCGTCGTGGTCCTCGTGGACGCAGACGTCGGCGGTGAGCAACTCGCCCAGGGATGCCGCGCCTCGGGGAAGATTCTGCTGGGCCGACTCGGCGAGCAGGGTGATGCCGAGCGGGCTGCCGCCGGTCAGCCGGTGGGTGGCGTGCGGGAGTTGCGGCGGGACCACCACCAGACCCGCCGGGCCCGGGCCTGCAGCCGCGGTGTCCACGATGTGCAGCGTGTCGTCGGGTGTCAGCGGCGGCAGCGAGACGAGCAGCGCCCGCGAGGACGGTGAGGTGCCCGGCGTCCAGCCGGTCTCCCGGGCGGTCTCGGGCAGCGTACGGCGGCCCGCGTTGCGCAGGGCGGGGTGCGTGTACCCGCGGAGAGCGGCGAAGAAGACGACCTGGTCGGCGATGCCGTCGGCGCGGTCACGCAGGACCGGCTCCAGCAGACCGAGGCCCGCCGGCTCCTGCACGTTGTCGATCAGCACGACAGGGCGGCCCCGCCGGTGCGAGCGCTGCACGACCCCCGCGTACGCGTCGTCGAGGTCGGCCAGCAGGGCCCGTACGAGATAGCGCTCGGCGTGTCTGCGCGAGTCGCCGCCCGCCCGGAAGTGACGGGAGAGAAGGATCAGCGCGAGCTTGGGACTGCCGCCCGCGTTCGGATAGTCCCGGTACCAGGTGGCGGCCTTGCGCAGCCGGCGGTGCGCCGGGGCGATGCCCTCCGCGAACGCCTCCAGGGTCGCCTCGATGATCGGCTCGACCACCGGACCCGTACCGCTCATCGACGCGACGAGCTTGGAGATCACCTTGCTCACCCAGCGGCCCGCGAACCCCGACAGCCACGAGTCGGTCTCGTTCAGCAGCAGGATCCGCTCGGCCTCCTGCCGGATGCGCGGCACATCGCGGTTGCTCCAGCCGCCCGCCGCCACGGCGAGCAGCCCCGACGCCAGCCGCGGAAAACCGATCCGCCCGGCACCCGTCACCGGCTCGGCGAGCTGCTCGGCGACCGTGGTGAGCGCCTGCCCCACCGGCGACCAGGCCTCCGCCGGCCGCTCGGCCGGCGGGGCGGCGAACTGCCGCTCCTCACCGTCGACCAGCGCGACCGGAGTGTGCCCGCGATACGCGGTGCGCACCTCGTGCAGCACGGCGCTCTTGCCGAGTCCGCGACCGCCCGCGAACACCACGAAGGGCAGCTCCCGCGCGTGCTCCTGCCCCGTCGCGCGCAGCTGGTACGGACGCAGGCCGACAAGCCGTGACGCGAGCCCGGGCGGATCGGTGTCGAACAGCGCCCCCCGGCCGTGCAGCCCTCTGTGCACCGCATCTCCCCCTGGCGCGGTCCGTCCCGATGTGCTGCTGTGAGGTGTATCAACACCAGTGTAAAAAGGGGGGGTTGGTTCGGGATAGGGCGCCTGGTGTCCGTTGGGTTACGAAAACTTACCGCCAGTCATCCGACCGTGATCGAGTCCAGCTTCTCGCGTAGATAAACATGAGAGTCGACGGGCGGGTACGCGACCCGGCCCACTGGTGCGGGTACGGACTCCACGAGCGTCCCCGGTGTGCACTCGCCGAAGTAGACGAGCGACATCAGCTCCTCGGCGGGCGCGTCGGCGGGTGGCGGGAGTACCCGGTGGCGTCCCGAGCGCCAGCGGTCGCCGGTCCAACGGGCCATCAGGTCACCGATGTTGATGGTGAACGCCTCCGGGTCGAAGGGGGCGTCCTCCCAGCCGCCCTCGTCGGTGAAGACCTGGAGGCCGCCCTTGCCGGCCTGCCGGTCGAGGATCGTGACCGTGCCGAAGTCGGTGTGGGGGCCGATGCGGAACTGGCCGGGCTCGGGTTCGCCGACGACCTCCGTGCCCGGGTACCAGTTGATGTTGAAACCGTACGTGGGATGGCTCATGTGCCGCGTGAAGAAGTCCGGCTCCAGACCGAGGGCCTCGCCGAGCAGGGCGAGCAGGTGGTTTTCCAGTTCTCCCATCCTCGTCAGGTACTCCTCGCAGAGCTTGTGGAGTTCCGGGGCTTCGGCGGGCCAGATGTTCGGCGCGTACCACTCCGCGTTGATCACGGGGTCCTCGAACGGCTCGTGCGTCGCGAAGGTCAGCGATTCCTTGAGGTCCGGCGGCGTCTGCGTACCCTCCGAGTAGCCGTTGGCCTCGGCGCCCGGGCCGAGCCAGCCGCGACCGCCGACCTGAGCGGCGTACGGCTGCTTCGACTCGGCGGGGAGGGTGAAGAAGGCGTGGGCGGCTTCCCGAATGCGGGTGCGGAGGCCTTGGTCGACGCCGTGGCCGGTGACCTGGAGGAAGCCAGCCGTTTGGAGGGCGTCGTCGACGGTGCGGGCGATCTTCGTACGGGCCTCGGGGGCGCCGTCCAGCCAGGGGCGCAGGTCGATGGTCGGGATGCGGGGGGTGCCGGCGCCGGAGCCGGGCGGGGTCTTGGTGTCACTCACCGATGTCCTCGTTCCACAGGGCCGGGTTGTTCTTGATGAAGTCGCGCATCATCGCGGCGCATTCGGGATCGTCGACGTGGACGATCTGTACGCCGTGCTCGGCGAGCCAGTCGTGGCCGCCGTGGAAGGTCTCCGCCTCGCCGACGACGACCCGGGAGATGCCGAACTGGCGGACCAGGCCGCTGCAGTACCAGCACGGCGAGAGGGTGGTCACCATGGTGGTACCCCGATACGTCCGCTGGCGTCCGGCGTCCCGGAAGGCCGCCGTCTCCGCGTGCGTGGAGGGGTCGTCGTCCTGGACGCGGCGGTTGTGGCCGCGGCCGAGGAGGGTGCCGTCGGCGCCGTACAGCGCGGCCCCGATGGGGATGCCGCCCTCGGCGAGGCCGGCGCGGGCCTCCGCGACGGCGGTGGCGAGCCACGCGCGTGCCTGTGCCTGATCGATGCGCTCCATGACTCCCACTCTCCTGTGGCCGAAACACGAGGGCAACGTGCGGAAAGTACTCTCCCGGCAACCCGCATCCGGACGAAGTGTCGGCCGCCCCGCCGGGAGGCGACATCCGGAGGAACTGTCGGCCCGACCGCCGGGAGGCGACGCGTATGACCGCACTGACCCTCCGGGAGATTCTGGCCCTCGAACCCGTCCACTGCGCCGAGCCCGAACTCCTCGCGGGCGAGAGTGCCCTGGACCGGCCCGTGCGGTGGGTGCACTCCAGCGAGGTGTACGAGGGCGCGAACTTCCTCGACGGCGGTGAGCTGCTCCTCACCAACGGCTTCGGGCTCGCCGACGCCGACGAGGGGACCCGGCGGCGGTACGTCCGTGAGCTGGCCGCGCGCGGTGCGGCCGGGCTCGCGGTGGAGGTCGGGCGGTCGCTGGTGCTGATGCCGGAGGAGGTGGTGGACGAGGCCCGGCGCCTCGGACTGCCGCTGCTCGCCCTGCACCGCGTCGTGCCCTTCGTCCGCATCACGGAGGCCGCGAACCGGGCGATCGTGGCGCGCGGCCTGTCGGGGCGGCGCGGTTGCGCCGTACGTCCCTGGGGCGACGACCACACGGCCGCGCTGCTGGCCGACCTCGCGGACGGCCAGCCCCTCAACCAGCCCGAGGTGGAGGCCCGCGCGGCACTCGCCGGATTCCACCCGGGCGCGGAGACGCGGCTGATCGGCGTGTCGGTGCACGGCGCGCGCGATCTGGGCGTGGTGGACCGCGCGGCCCGGGAACTGGGCGGGGTGGGGGTACTGCGGGCGGTGTTTCCGGGGGATGTGCTGGCGTTGGTGGCGATGACGGGGGCGGGCGCGGGCCTGGGGTCCCGGGCGGGGGCGCGGGGCGCGGTGGTGCGCGGCGGCGCGCGAGCCGGTGCCACGGCGCCCGGGGAGTTGGGTGGGAACGCTCAGCCCAGCGGGGCACCGGTGGCAGAAGCGCGCACGGCACAAAACGGGGGTGCGCGGGGTTCCGCGCCTGCTGCCCGAGGTGATGATGTCCATGGTTCGGCGCGTGGGGCTGGAATCGGGGGTGCGCGGGGTTCCGTACCTGCTGCGCGAGGTGGTGGTGTGCAGAGTTCGGTGCGTGCGGCTGGAGACGGTGGGGCTGAGGGTGTGGCGCGCGCTGCCGGGCGAGCCAGGGCCGCTCAGAGCGGTGCGCACGCCGGAGCGTGCTCCGGAAGCGCACGCGACCCCGTGCGCACCGTGCAGGACGCCTTCCGCGCCGCCGCCACCGAGCCCGGCCTGACCGTGGCCGTCGGGCACGCGGTCGCCGCGGGCAGCGGCTGGCTGCGCTGGAGCGAGACGCTGCGCGCGGCGCGTACGACGCTGGAGCTGGCGCTCACCGTGCCGCCCGCCGAACCGCCCACCGCGCAGGGCCCGCTGGTGACCTCGTCCCGTGCCCTCACGCTGGAACGCGAGCTGACGCGCGGCGGCGTGGACGCCCACCGCGACCGGCTCGCCCGGCTGGTCCAGCACACGCTGGGCGCCCTGCTGGACTGGGAGGCGGCGCACCCCAGCGACCTGGTCCGCACTCTCGAGGTCCATCTCCGGCACGGCTGCTCACCCACCCGCACGGCGGCGCTCCTCCACATCGGCCGCCAGTCCCTCTACCAGCGCCTGGAACGCATCGAGTCCCTGCTGGGCCTGGAAATCGACGACCCGGACCTGCTCGGCGAACTCCTCACGGCCCTGTGCGCCCACCGCATCGTGCGCGGGGCGCGGGTGGCGACGGGCGGGCGCCTGCGCACGGTGGCCTGACGGTCAGCAGCGTGACCGTCCGTACTGCCGGGCCAGCGCGTGGAAGGACTCCTTCGGCTCCCAGTGCCAACCCGAGGCCGGATCGCCCGGTCGGTCCTCGACCGGCTTCACGATGCCGTAGCTCGCCATGTCGAGGTCGTGGCGCGGGTCGCGGGGACGGTGCGGCGCGTCCGGGGTGACGAAGGTGTACGCCATCGCCGAGTACAGGCCCATCGACTCGAACACCGACAGCAGGTCCGTCAGATACGCGGCCTGGGTGCGCTCGCTGCGTACCAGCCCGGCCTTGATCTCGGGCGGCTCCTTCGTGTAGTCGACGACGTCCCAGCCCATGCCGCCCTGCTGCGGGGCGCCCTCGAAGGTGCAGCAGCCGAACTCCATGATGGCGACGGGCTTTCCGAAGCGGCGGAGGGCCCCGAGATCGCGGACGTACTCCTCACGCCGCCGGAAGTACCCGTAGTAATCGATGCCGACGAGGTCGAAGAGGCCCCAGTCGACGTCCTCGTCCTGTGCGGCGGCGTACGTCAGCCGGCCACCGAAGACGGACCGCCCGACCGCCGCCGCCCGCGCGGTGAACCGGTGCAGCCGGCGGGCCATCCGCACCGGGTCGAAGTTGCCCTTGAGGAGGTTCTCGACGCGCTCCTGTGCGTTCGCGCCGGGCACGATGCCCGGGACGTACAGCACGAACTCGCAGCCGACGCTGAGGTGGACCCCGGCGCCCTGCCGCCGCAGCCGCTCGGCGAACCGGCCCGTCTCCGCGAGGTGGTCGAGGATCTCCCGCTCCGGCACGTCGCCGAGGGTCGGTTCGAGCCAGACGTTCAGCCCGCGCTCCGCCGCCTCGGCCGCGGTCGCGGTGAGCCGTTCGACACCGGCGCCGGTGACCTTGACGGAGTCGGCGTGCAGGTCGTGGGCGATGGCGCGGACGTCCGCCCGCATCCGCGCGGCGCTCCACCCCGTGCCCTCCGCCACCTCGTAGACCACCCCCCGGTGCGACAGCCGGCCCGTCGCCTCGGCCCGGCCCGCCGCCCCCAGTGGCAGCACGGCCGCACCTCCGACCGCCGCCGCCATCCCCAGAAACCGTGCCCGACTGATCCCCTGCATCGCGCCTCCCCACGCCCGCTGTCGTGGCCCCCAGTCTGGGAAGCGGCCGCCCTTTCCGCCGTCCGCCGATGGTCTATGGCCGGGGGCCGAAGGTATGAAGTGGGCGCGCCTTAGGAAGCCGGCGGCCGGTTTCCTCGCCCCCGCCGCCCCTACCCTTCCCGTACCTGGGGGCTCCGCCCCCAGACCCCCGTATCGCGCTTCGCGCTCGTCCTCAAACGCCGGACGGGCTGACACCAGCTGGCTTTCGGGCGAGGAGGAAGGCCTGTGGGCCCTCGAACGCCCTTCGGAGCTGCTGTGGGGCCTCCTCGTCGACGGTACGGATCTGCGGGTGCATGCCGCCGACGCCACTCGTGACCTCTGGCGCCAGGAGAACGCGGAGGAGACCGAGGCCGAGCAGGAAGACTTCCTGCTCACCCAGCACGACGGCCTCGGCGTCTGCGAGGTCGGCGACCCCCTGCGCCACTTCCTCGGTGACCCCGCCCCCGAGCTCGCGGGCTACGGCACCGGCGCCACCCCCATCCTCGGCTGCTCCTGCGGCCTCTGGGGCTGCTGGCCCCTGCTGACGACCATCACCGCCACCCCGGCGACCGTCACCTGGTCCTCCTTCCGGCAGCCGTTCCGCAAGGAGTGGGGCGAGCTTCCCCTGGGCCCGTACGTCTTCGCCCGCCCCGCCTACGAAGCCGCGATCGCGCAGCCGGTCCGCCTCACCGAGGATCCGCTGCGTCGCGGGTAGGCGGGCGGCGCCCTCTCAGCCCGCCACCCGCAGCAGCAGCTTTCCCGTGCTGCTCCGCGTTCCCATCAGGCGGTGCGCCTCGCTCGCCTCCGTGAGGTCGAACTCCGCGGTGACCGGCAGGGACACGGTCCCGTCGACCACCGTCCCAAACGCCCTCTCGGCGATCGCACGCAGCTCACCGGGCGCCGTCTGCGCCAGGCCGAGGATGGAGAACCCGGCGACCGACAGACCCCTCGGATACAGCTCCGGCTGGCCCACCTTCCACGGCTCCGCCGAGCTGGCGTTGCCGAAGGAGACCAGGCGGCCGAAGGGGGCCAGGGAAGCGAGGCTGCCGCGGAGGGTCTCGCCGCCGACCGGGTCCAGGGCCAGGTCCACGCCGCGGCCGTCGGTGGCTGCCCGGACCTCGTCGGTGAAGGAGCCGACGAAGACCTCGTCGTAGCCGTGGTCGAGGGCGTATTTCGCCTTCGCCGCCGCCGAGACGACGCCGTACACCGCCCCGGCCCCCGCCGCCTTCGCCAGCTGCCCCAGTACCGTGCCGACTCCGCCCGCCGCGCCCTGCACGAGGACCGTCTCGCCCGGCTGGAGCCGGCCGACGGTGTGCAGGAGGGCGTACGCCGTCGGCAGGACCGTGGGGAGGGTGGCGCCGGTGCGCGGGTCGACGCCGTCCGGGAGCGGGAACACGGTCACCGCGTCGGCCACGACCACGTCCGCGTACGCGCCGCTCGCCGTCAGGGCGGCGACCTCCTGGCCGACCCGCAGGCCCGCCACGCCGTCGCCGAGGGCCCGCACCCGGCCCGAGACCTCAAGTCCCGGCCGGAAGGGGAGACTTGGCACACGGTAGCCCTCCGAGCGGGCCTTCAGGTCGGCGAAGTTCACGCCGGTGTATGCCACGTCGATGCTCACCTGCCCGGGCCCCGGCTCGGGGATCTCCGCCTCCACGACCTGGAGGACCTCCGGACCGCCGTACTCCTGGAACTCGATCGCGCGCATGGCACACCCCTGACGACTGCTCGACTGTTCAATCCAAAGCGAACACTCCGGAGTGTATGGTTTCTATCGAACACTCGGCAACCGGAGAAGCGGACACGGACATGACGGAGCGCACCAGTCATCGGGCCGCCCCCGAGCACACCCACCCCGACGACGTCCCCGTGCCGACCGCGCTCGCCGCCCTCGCCGATCCCGTACGCATCACGCTCGTACGGGAGCTGGCGGGATCCCCGGCCTGGAGCCGCAGCTGCGGCAGCTTCGACGTGCCCGTCGGCAAGGCGGCCCTCAGTCATCACTTCACCGTCCTGCGCGGGGCGGGCCTTGTGGAGCAGCGGGACGAAGGCGCGCGGCGTGTCAACCGCCTGCGCCGCGAGGAGTTCGACGCCCGCTTCCCGGGTCTGCTCGCGCTTGTCCTGCGCGCCGACGCGCCCTAGCCGTCCGCGGGTTCCAGGACCGCGTAGTCCGCGAAGTTGCGGCGGTAGCGCGTGTGCCGGGTCTCCTGGGTGTGTCTGCGCTGCCACTCCTCGACCTGCGCCGGGTCGTGGCGCGGGCCGGACCCGGCGCCGCAGTCGGCCTCGTCGCCCGAGACGCACCGCGCCTCGTACTCCGGCTCCGCCGTCGCGTCCTGCACGATCGTGTAGGGCATGTACCGGAAGATCCGGCGCCGGACCGGTGCGCCGTGCGCCGCCTTCAGGTGGCGGCGCAGCAGTACGTTCGCGTCGGTCTCCTCGGTGCCGTCGCACCGGGCGCGGGCCTCGGCGCGTTGTACGTCGAGTTCCGCGCAGGTCGCGCAACCGGGGGTGGGGGCGGGGGGCTCGTACTGGCTCCGGTGTGCCGTCACAGGCGCGACCAGGGCGCCCATCTGCTGAACGTCGGGCAGCGCCCCAACATCCGTATCCAGGTGGCCCCGGCGGGACTCTACGAGCTCATTCGCCCCACGACCTCGATGTCGCTGATCAGGCTGCTCGACGGGCACGAGTGGGTGTACTCGGAGTCGCTGGACCGGGGGCATTTCAACGACGATCCGGCCGCCTTCGCGCGCCACAGCCAGACCTATGATGTGCTCAGGGCGGACATCCCGTCAGCCTGCGAATCCGCCGTTCTCATCAGCGACGTGATGGAGGGGTACGAGCACGATGGACAGTCACGAACTCGGCGCGGCGACCTGGATCAAGAGCAGCTACAGCGGCAACAACGGCGGCAACTGCGTGGAAATCGCCCCCGGTTTCCCCGACTTCGTCCCCGTCCGTGACAGCAAGAACCCCGACGGCCCGGTACTGAAAATCACCCGCTCCGCCTGGTCCGCGTTCACTTCCGCTCTGCGCTGACCGACCGCCGGATCGCCGCGTACAGCCCCGCGCTCACCGCGAAGCCGACCAGGCAGGTGATGTCGCCGAACGCGGGCCAGTGCTCGGGCACCCAGCCGACGTACTTCTCCTGGTTGGAGAAGAGCGGGACGGAGACCGCGACGCCGAGCAACAGGGCCGTCAGGCCGGGCCAGTTGGTGAAGGACCGGTCGCCCAGGCGTCGTACCAGCTCCTCGTCAGGCGTGCGCGTCCGCAGCCACCGCTCCACCAGGACGACCCCCAGCCAGGGCCCCACCCAGTACGCGATGACCAGCAGGAACGCCTCGTACGCGGCCCCCGCGTCGGAGAGTGACGCCCACGCAGCCGCCGTACCGACGATCCCCGACAGCACCACCAGCGCGCCGCGGCTGAGCCAGGCGGGCAGACGCAGGCCGAGCGAGGTCATCGACATCGCGGAGGAGTAGATGTTCAGGGCGTTCGCCGAGATGCCGCCCAGGATGATGGCGAGCAGCGTCAAGTCGCCGAGCCAGCCCGGCAGATGGCCGGTGAAGGCGGCGGTCGGGGTGACGTCCTTCGGTGCCACGATCGTCGCCGAGGCCGCGCCGATGACGGCGACGATCGCGACCGACACGAACAGTCCGGCCGCCGGATACAGCACCGTCTTGAGCCTGCTCGCCGTGCGCGGGAGGTAACGCGAGTAGTCGGTGGCGTACGGGTTCCAGCCCGCCGCGTAACCCCACGCCGTGCTGAACGCGAGGAGGAAGCCGCCCACACCTCCGCCTGAGCCGCCTCCGCCGAGGTGGGCGTCCTTGAACGTCCAGGCGCCGGCCAGCAGGAAGACCACCGCGAGCGCCGGGAACGCGTACTTCTCGAAGACGTGCACGAAGTTGTGGCCGATGAAGCCGATCGCGATCTCCGCCACCACCACGAGCAGCAGGGAGGGCAGGGGGCGCAGGCCCGTCAGCGTGTTCAGGGCGAAGGCCGCGCTCACGCTGTTCACGGCGAACCAGCCCACGCCCGCCACCAGGGCGTTGACTCCGGACGGCAGCAGATTGCCCCGGCGGCCGAAGGAGAACCGGCCGATCACCATCTGCGGTACCCCGAAGCGGGGGCCGTCCAGGGACAGCACGCCCTGAGTGAGCGCCCCGAGCGCGGTGCCCAGCAGCAGGGCGGCGGTCGCCTGCCAGAAGTTCAGGCCGAAGAAGAGGACGGAGATCACGCCGATGTAGACGGTCGCGAACTCGATGTTCGGGGAGGCCCAGGTCCACAGCAGTTGGAGGGGGGAGCCGTGCCGTTCGGCGTCGGGGATGGGTTCCGAGCCCGCCGTCTCGACGGCGATGACCTTGTCACCGTATGCGGGGGCGAGCGGGCCGGCGGTGTCGGCGGGAGCAGTCGTCATGCGAGGTAAGTGTCCGGCCCCCGCCTGCCCCGGCCCAGGGGCGCATTGTCCGCTTCCGGAGGCTCACCGGCGTACAACCTGTAGGCATCGGCGTTCGGCCCGCACGGGCGTCGGCGTTCGGCCCGTACGCGTCGGCGTTCGCCCCGCACGCGTCGGCGGGCGGCCTGGAGGCATCGGCCCCGCCGATGACCCCATCGGCAGGACGCCCCACTGGCACGTGGACCGGTCGTGCCGCCCGCTCGTAGCTTCATGGCCATGACCTCAGAGAACAAGGGCACGGCCCAGCTGACGGCGGCGATGATGCTCTCCGGCACCCTCGGCGTCTTCGTCGTCGAGTCGGGCGCCTCGCCCTTCAACGTCGTCTTCTTCCGCGTGCTCTTCGGAGCGCTCGCCCTCGGCGGCTACGCCCTCGCCCGCGGCTACTTCCGCGGCCACGGTTTCACCCCGCGCACGCTCGGACTCGCCGCGCTCGGCGGTGTGTTCATCGTCTTCAACTGGGTTCTGCTCTTCCAGGCGTACGAGAACACGTCGATCTCCGTGGCGACCGTCGTCTACCACACCCAGCCGTTCTACGTGGTGCTGCTCGGCGCCCTGCTCTTCCGCGAGCGTCTGACCGCCGCCAAGGTCGGCTGGGTGGCCCTCGCCTTCGCTGGTCTGATCCTCGTCTCGGGCGTCACACCGGCGGACTTCACGAACGGCGGCTCCTACCTGACCGGCGTCGGCCAGGCCCTCCTCGCCGCGCTGCTCTACGGCCTTTCCACCCTGGTCACCAAGCGCATCACCGGCGTACGGCCGCACCTCATCGCCCTCGTCCAAGTACTCGTCGGCATCCCGCTGCTGCTGCCCTTCGCCGACTTCGGCGCGATGGCCGGCACGGGCACCGGCTGGGGCTGGCTGGCCGGCCTCGGCATCATCCACACGGGCCTGATGTACGTCCTGATGTACGCCGCGTACGCCAAGCTCCCGACCTCGAAGATCGCGGTCCTGGCCTTCACCTACCCGGCCGTCGCGATGGTCATGGACTGGGCGGTGTACGGGCACCACATCGGCCTTGTCCAGGCCCTCGGCGTCCCGCTGATCGTCACCGCGAGCCTGAAGGTCACCCTTCCTCGGACACCAGCCGCCGCGCCTGCTCCACGAACAGCCGCACATGCGCCGGAAGCCGCTTCCCGGCCCGCCACGCCAGTTGCGTGCGAAGCGTGAACGGCGCCTCCCACGGCAGCCGTACGAGCGTTCCCTCGGCCACCTCCGCGGCGACCGTCACCTCGGGCAGCAGCGCGATCCCGAGACCGGCCGCCGCGGCGCGCTTGGTGGCCTCGATCGTGCCGAACTCCAGGAAAGCCACCGACGCGAGGGAGTTGAGCTCCCGCTCGAACAAGTCCCGGTAGGCGCAGCCCGGTTCGGTGGCCAGCAGCGGCTCGCCCACGAGGTCGGCGGTCTCGGCGGGGCCGTCGGCCAGCCGGTGTCCGGGCGCCGCGACCAGCGCCAGCGGCTCCACCGCGAGCACCTCGCTCTCCAGCCCCGGGTGCGCGGTCTCCTCCTCGATCAGGAAGCCGAGGTCGTAGGTCCCCTGCCGCAGCGCCTGCCGGGTCTCGTCGCCGATGGTCGTGCGCAACGACAGCCGTACCCGCGGATAGCGGTGGTGGAAGAGTTCGAGGAGCGGTGGCAGCCGGTACGACGTCAGCGACTCCATCGTGCCGACGGTGAGCGCGCCCGAGGGATCCTCCGTGCCGACGACCGCCCCCCGGGCCTCCTCGCTCAGCTCGATGATCTGCCGGGCGTAGGGGAGCAGTCGCTCACCCGCCTCCGTCAGCCGGATCCTGCTGCCGAGCCGGTCGAAGAGCCCGGTCCCGAGTGAGGACTCCAGGGCGCGGATCTGACTGGTCACGCTGGACTGCGCGTACTTCAGCTCGGCCGCGGCCTGCGTGAAGCTCAGCACGGTCGCGACCTTCTCGAAGGTGACCAGCAGCCGCAGCTCCATCAGCCCTCCGATTCCTCGCCCCGCTCGCGGCGGCGCAGCTCTTCCTCGCGGCGGCGCAGGTCGGCCTCCCAGTCCTTGAGGAGGGTCTCGTCCCCCCGGTGCTCGGCCTTGAGGGAGCTGAGGAACTCGGGGTTGTCGTCGGGGGCGACGTACTGGGTGCGGTGGTTGCGGTGCCACTCGGAGGGTGTGGAGCCGCCCGCCGGGCCCCTGCGCGTGCGGCCCGCCACCAGCCAGGCGATCGGGCCGACCAGCACCTCGCCGAAGAGCAGGATGATGATCACCCACACCACCTTCGGCAGGCCACGGACCTCTTCCTCCGGTGTGTTCAGGCAGTCGATGAACGCGTAGATCCACAGCGCCAGGACCAACAAAAACGGCAGATACCTGAGCATGGCCGAACGATCCCCCAGTGAACGACGGCGGGGCGACGTGGGGCCCCGGTGACGCGGACAGGGTAGCGGGTGCGTGTGCGGCGCCCCGAGGGGCTGGGGTTCAGCCCGTCCGGCGTTTGAGGACGAGCGCGAAGCGCGATACGCGGGGGTCTTGGGGCGGAGCCCCCAGGTACGGGAAGGGCAGGGGCGGCGGGGGCGAAAACCCGCGAGGCGGACTCCGCTCGGGTGGGGCGCACGCGGGCGCCGGGTAGGCCTCGGCGATACTGGGACACATGGCTTACGACGATCTTCGCTCCCTGCTCAGGGCACTGGAGCGCGAGGGCGACCTCAAGCGCATCAAAGCCGAGGTGGACCCGTATCTGGAGGTCGGGGAGATCGTCGACCGGGTGCAGAAGTCCGGTGGGCCCGCGCTGCTCTTCGAGAACGTGCGCGGCTCCGCGATGCCGCTC
This sequence comes from Streptomyces sp. NPDC048415, assembly GCF_040651675.1. Classification (NCBI taxonomy): domain Bacteria; kingdom Bacillati; phylum Actinomycetota; class Actinomycetes; order Kitasatosporales; family Streptomycetaceae; genus Streptomyces; species Streptomyces sp. NPDC048415. The sequence continues at coordinate 44,075 of NZ_JBEZKJ010000061.1, forward strand.
GCCATGAACGTCTTCGGAACCGACCGACGGCTGCTGAAGGCCCTCGGCCTGAAGTCGTACACCGAGATCTCCGAGAAGATCGGCGGCCTGCTCAGGCCCGAACTGCCGCACGGCTTCGTGGGGGTGCGCGAGGCCTTCGGAAAGCTCGGCGCGATGACCCACGTACCGCCGAGGAAGGTCAAGGAAGCACCGGTGCAGGAGGTGGTGCTGCGCGGTGACGACGTCGATCTCGACGCGCTCCCCGCCCTGTTCACCTGGCCCCAGGACGGCGGCTCCTTCTTCAACCTCGGGCTCACCCACACCAAGGATCCCGAGTCCGGCATCCGCAATCTCGGGCTCTACCGGCTCCAGCGCCACGACAAGCGCACCATCGGCATGCACTGGCAGATCCACAAGGACAGCCGCAACCACTACCAGGTCGCGGCGAGAAGGGGAGAGCGGCTGCCGGTCGCGATCGCCTTCGGCTGTCCGCCCGCCGTGACGTACGCCTCGACCGCCCCGCTGCCCGGCGACATCGACGAGTACCTCTTCGCCGGGTTCATCCAGGGCAAGCGGATCGAGATGGTCGACTGCAAGACCGTTCCGCTGCAGGTTCCGGCGCAGGCCGAAGTCGTACTGGAGGGGTGGCTGGAGCCCGGGGAGATGCTCCCGGAGGGGCCGTTCGGCGACCACACCGGGTTCTACACGCCGCAGGAGCCCTTCCCGGCGCTCAAGATCGACTGCGTCACCATGCGGAAGCGGCCGTTGCTTCAGTCGATCGTCGTGGGCCGGCCCCCGACGGAAGACGGACCTCTCGGCCGTGCGACGGAGCGGTTCTTCCTCCCCCTCCTGAAGATCATCGTGCCGGACATCGTGGACTACCACCTGCCCGAGGCGGGCGGCTTCCACAACTGCGCGATCGTCGCCATCGACAAGAAGTACCCGAAGCACGCCCAGAAGGTGATGCACGCCGTCTGGGGGGCACACATGATGTCCCTGACGAAGTTCATCGTCGTCGTCGACTCCGACTGTGACGTGCACGATCTGCACGAGGTCGCCTGGCGGGCCCTCGGCAACACGGACTACGCCCGTGACCTCACCGTCGTCGAAGGCCCGGTCGACCACCTCGACCACGCCTCGTACCAGCAGTTCTGGGGCGGCAAGGCGGGTATTGACGCGACGAGGAAGTGGCCCGAGGAGGGCTACACCCGGGACGGCGGCTGGCCCGAGATGGTGCTGTCCGACCCGGAGACGGCGGCGAAGGTCGACCGCCGCTGGAAGGAGTACGGCCTGTGACCTCAGCTTCCGCGGCGCTCCCGCAGCCGGGCCGCACCAAGGCGTTCCTGCGCCTCGTCATGATCGAGCACTCGGTGTTCGCGCTCCCCTTCGCCTACATCGCGGCGCTCACGGCGATGTTCGAGTGGGACAAGAACGTGCACTGGGGGCGGCTGCTGCTCGTCACCATCGCCATGGTCGGCCTGCGCACCTTCGCCATGGCCGCCAACCGGATCATCGACCGCGAGATCGACGCCCGCAATCCCCGCACCGCCCACCGCGAGCTGGTCACCGGCGCGATGACCGTGAAGCACGCGTGGACGGGCGCGCTGGTCGCCCTGGTGTTCTTCCTCGGCGCGGCGGCCCTGCTCAATCCCCTGTGCCTGGCGCTCGCGCCCATCGCCGTGATCCCGATGGTCGTCTACCCGTATGGCAAGCGGTTCACGAACTTCCCGCAGGCCATCCTCGGTCTCGCCCAGGCGATGGGCCCGATCGGCGGCTGGCTGGCGATCAGTGGGGAGTGGTCCTGGAACGCCGTCGTCCTCGGTCTCGCTGTCGGCGTGTGGATCGGCGGCTTCGACCTGATCTACGCCTGCCAGGACGTTACGACCGACCGCGAGATCGGTGTCCTGTCCGTCCCCGCGCGGTTCGGGATCCCGGCCGCGATCTGGGGCGCGCGCGGCTGCCACGCCGTCACCACGGGCCTCTTCGTCTGGTACGCGGTGGTCACCGGCGCGGGTGCCTTCTTCTGGCTCGGCCTGGTGATCGTCACGGCTGCCTTCCTCTACGAGCACTCCATCGTGAAGCCGCACGACCTGTCCCGCCTCAACCGCGCCTTCTTCAGCGTCAACGGCTTCATCGGCATCGCCCTGTTCGTGTGCGCCCTGCTCGATCTGCTGGTCCGCGGGCTCACGGTCTGAATCCCGGCGGTGGCCGGATAGGCTCGACATCATGAAGCCAGGACAGACGCAGCGCCGGCCTTGGATCGTGGGGGTGTCGGGCGCCTCCGGTACGCCGTACGCCGCCGCCGTGCTGCGCGCGCTTCTGACGGCGGGAGAGAGCGTCGACCTGGTCGTCAGCAGGGCCTCACGGCTCACCCTCCTCGACGAGACAGGCCTGCCCTTCCGCGACGCCCACTGGCAGGCCGACCTGCGCGAATGGCTGGCGCGTGGCGCCGACGGCAAGCCCGGCACCTTCGATGCCTTCGAGGATGTCGACGCCGTACGGCACTGGAGCGCGGGCGACCTGGCGGCGGGGCCGTCCTCGGGCTCGTACCCCACGAAGGGCATGCTCATCGTGCCCGCGTCCACCGCCTGTGTGGCCGGAGTCGCCCTCGGCCTCTCGAAGGACCTGCTCCAGCGTGCGGCGAGCGTGACCCTCAAGGAGGGCCGCAAGCTGGTCGTCGCCGTGCGCGAGACCCCGCTGAACGGGCAGACGCTGCGGCACCTGGTCTCCCTGGACGACGCGGGCGCGACCGTACTGCCCGCCTCACCGGCGTTCTACGCGGGGGCCACGCACATTCAGGACCTGGTGGACTTCGTCGCCGGACGGGTCCTCGACGCGGCGGGCGTCGAGCACGACCTGTACCGCCGCTGGGAGGGCGAACTCGGCGGCGGCTCCCGCAACGCAGCCACCTGAGCAACGCACGACCACTCATCACTTTCAGGAACTCTTCAGACCTTTTCAGCGGAAGGCTTCGATCGCATGGACGCGGTGGACAGGCAGCTCATCCAGGCCCTGAGGGAGAACGGCCGGGCCTCCTACGCGGAGCTGGGGCGCCTCGTCGGTCTGTCGGGACCCAGCGTCACCGACCGCATCAACCGGCTGGAGGCGGCGGGGGTCATCACCGGCTACCGCGCCACCGTCGACTCCGCCTCCCTCGGCCTCGGCGTCATCGCCCTGATCGGCATCTCGCTCTCCGACGCCGCCGACCACGAGGACGTGGCACGCCGCATGCGGGACCTCAGCGAGATCGAGGACTGCTGGTTCATCGCGGGCGACGACTCGTTCATGCTCAAGGTGCGGGCGAGCGACGTGGACGGGCTGGAGAAGACCATCCGGCGGCTCTCGGGGACGAAGGGCGTCTCCCGGACCCGTACGACGATCGTGCTCTCCACGAAGTGGGAGAACCGGGTCGGAGAGCTGCCCGAAGAGGACTGATGGGCGGGGCGTACGGTTGTCAGGGTTTGTGACGAGGAGAGGTGGAGGCATGGATGTCGGGCTCAAGCGCGAGCTGGAGGACAAGGTCCGGGCCGGTGAGCGGCTGACCCGCGAGGACGGCATCGCGCTGTACGAGTCGGACGACCTGGCCTGGCTCGGCGGACTCGCCCACGAGGTGCGCACCCGCAAGAACGGTGACGTGGTCCACTTCAACGTCAACCGTCACCTCAACATGACGAACGTGTGCACCGCGTCGTGCGCGTACTGCTCGTTCCAGCGCAAGCCGGGTGAGAAGGACGCGTACACGATGCGCATCGAGGAGGCCGTCCGCCTCGCCAAGTCGATGGAGGGCGAGAACCTCACCGAGCTGCACATCGTCAACGGCCTGCACCCCAACCTGCCGTGGCGCTACTACCCGCGGTCGCTGAGCGAGCTGAAGAAGGCCCTCCCGGACGTCTCGCTGAAGGCGTTCACGGCGACGGAGATCCACCACTTCGAGACGATCTCGGGCCTGTCGGCGTCGGAGATCCTGGACGAGCTGATCGACGCGGGCCTGGAGTCCCTCACCGGCGGTGGCGCGGAGATCTTCGACTGGGAGGTCCGGCAGCACATCGTCGACCACCGCACCCACTGGGAGGACTGGTCGCGCATCCACCGCCTCGCGCACGAGAAGGGTCTCAAGACCCCGTGCACCATGCTGTACGGGCACATCGAGGAACCCCGCCACCGCGTCGACCACGTCCTGCGCCTGCGTGAACTCCAGGACGAGACCGGCGGCTTCCAGGTCTTCATCCCGCTGCGCTACCAGCACGACTTCGTCGACGTGAAGGACGGCAAGGTCCGCAACCGCCTTCAGGCGCGCACACAGATGGCGACGGGTGCCGAGGCCCTCAAGACCTTCGCGGTCTCGCGCCTCCTCTTCGACAACGTCCCGCACGTCAAGGTCTTCTGGGTCATGCATGGCGTCCAGACCGCCCAACTCGCCCTGCAGCACGGCGCCGACGACATGGACGGCTCGGTCGTCGAGTACAAGATCACGCACGACGCGGACAACTACGGCACGCCGAACAAGCTGACCCGCGAGGACCTGCTCGACCTGATCCGCGACGCCGGCTTCCGGCCCGTGGAGCGGAACACGCGATACGAGATCATCCGCGAGTACGAGGGCCCCGACCCGGCGCGCCGGGAGGCGCCGCAGGCGATGCGGGTCTGAACGCTCGCGTCCGACCCGGTCACGGCGGGCCGCGCGGCGGCGCCTAGGCTCGATGACCATGGCACAGACGACGTCGCTGACCGGGGAGCTGACCTTCCGGCTCGACCCCGAGCTCACGCCCGCGTTTCTGGACGAGCTGACCCGGTTGTGGGCGGACGTCAGCAACGCGGGTGGCGCGGTCGGCTTCCCGGACCCGGTGACCTACGACGACGTACGCCCGGAGACCGACCGCTATCTCCGGACGATCGCCGAGGGCCGCCACCGGCTGCTGGCCGGGCTCGACGACAGGGGACGGCTGCGCGCCACCGCCTTCCTCGGCTTCACCGAGCACCGGCTCCAGCGGCACGTCGCCTGGCTGACCACGGTCATGGTCGACCCGTCGCTGCAGCGCGGCGGCCACGGCCGGGCGCTCCTCGGCGCCGCCGAGGCGCACGCCCGCGCGCTGGGCCTGGAGGCGCTGAAGCTGACCTGCCGGGGCGGGCTCGGCCTGGAGCGGTTCTATGCCTCCTGCGGCTACCGGGAGGTGGGCAGGGTGCCCGGGGGACTGCGGGTCTCCGCGGACGACTACCGCGACGACATCATGATGTGGCTCCCGCTGACGTGACGCGGCCCTCGACGGCCCCCCTGCAAGATCGCCGCCCGGACGTGCTTCACTGGACGGTGCCCTTTGGGAACGTTCGAGACGGATTTCGGAACGGAAGAGTGGATTGACATGGGCCGCTACACACTGATGCGCCTTGGTATCTTCGCGGGCTGCCTCGTGGTCGTCTGGGGCCTCGTCTACTCCGGTATCGCCCCGCGCGGACTCGGCGACTCCAACTACATGTGGGTCGTCCTGCTCTCCATGGTGATCTCCGCCCCGATCAGCTTCGTCGTGCTGCGGGGGGAGCGCGACCGCGCCTCGGCCCAGGTCGTCGCGCGCGTGGACCGCGCCAAGGCCAACCTGGAGCGCAACCGCAGCCAGGAGGACACCGTGGACGACGCGGCGCGCGGCGCCCACTCGTAACGTCTCCTGACGCTTTCTGACGCTCCTCGCCACCCGGCCAGGCGGCGGCCGATCGTACGCTTGCCCGCATGGGTGCTGTGAAGAACAAGCGGATGCCGCGTGCGGTACGTGAACAGCAGATGCTGGACGCCGCCGTACGGACCTTCGGGCAGCGGGGCTACCGGGCCGCGTCCATGGACGAGATCGCCGATCTCGCGGGCGTGTCCAAGCCGTTGGTGTATCTGTACCTCAACTCGAAGGAAGACCTCTTCACCGCCTGCATCCGGCGGGAGGCGAAGGCGCTCACCGCTGCCGTCCGGGCGGGCGTGAGAACCGCTCTGCCCGCCGACCGTCAACTCTGGGAAGGGCTGCGGGCGTTCTTCACGCACACCGCCGGGAACCCCGACGGCTGGGCTGTTCTCCACCTCCAGGCCCGTACGCACGGTGAGCCGTTCGCGGCCGAGGTCTTCGCGATGCGCGAGGAACTCGTCGAGTTCGTCACGCAGTTGATCGTCGTCGCCGCGCGGGAGGCTCACCGGGATCCGTCCCTGCCCGAGCGCGAGGTCGCCGGGCTCGCCGAGGCCCTCGTCGGCGCCGCCGAGTCCCTCGCCGCCTGGGCCAACGCCACCCCTGGCATCTCCGCCAAGCAGGCCGCCGCCACCCTGATGAACTTCGCCTGGGCGGGGTTGGGGGGCCTGATGGAGGGGCGGACGTGGGTGGCGCCGCCGGGGTAGAAGCGGGTTTTCGCCCCCTCCGCCCCTACCCGTCCCGTACCTGGGGGGCTCCGCCCCCCCAGACCCCCCGTATCGCGCTTCGCGCTCGTCCTCAAACG
>NZ_JBEZKJ010000062.1:0-50098 GCF_040651675.1 Streptomyces sp. NPDC048415
GCGCCCCGCTCAGCATCATCAAGGAGTACATCGAAAACCAGCAGCGCCCGCAGTAGACGGCTGAGGCCAACAGTGCAGACCCATGCACGCGCGCGAGTCAGAGCAGTCCAGAGAAGCGCTTCCTCCCGAGCGCGAACGCCCGGGGTTCCGCGCTAGATCATGCTGAACCGCAGCAGGCTCCGCCCTTATAGGGGGCATCGGATCCGCCTATGGCCAAGACGGAATCTCCGGAAGGCGCGGACGCTTGGGACTCCCGTCACGTCACGGACGAGGTGACAGGGCGACGGAACGCGGCCCCGTCCGCGCCCCCGTTCGGCCCTTACTTTCCGATACGAAGGACGGCCCTCATGGGTTCTGTTGATCTGTCCGGGCGTGTGGCCCTGGTGACCGGGGCGACCAGCGGTATCGGCGCCGCGACCGCGGCGCTGCTCGCCGAGCGCGGCGCGCACGTGCTGGTTGCGGGACGCGATGCGTCCCGCGGCGAAACGGTCGTCGCCTCCATCCGGGCGCGCGGCGGCAAGGCGGACTTCCTCGCAGCCGATCTGCGGGACGCCGAGTCGGCCCGGCGGCTGGCGCAGAAGGCCACCGATCTGGGCGGAGGCCGCGTGGACATCCTCGTCAACAGCGCGGGCATCTTCCCGTTCGGTCCGACGGAAGAGACGTCGCCCAGCGACGTGGACGCCGTCTACGACCTGAACGTGAAGGCACCGTTCCACCTGGTGGCGCAGCTCGCCCCGGCGATGGCCGACCGCGGGCACGGCACGATCGTCAACGTCAGCACCATGGTCGCCGAATACGGCGTCGCGGGTATGGCGCTGTACGGCTCCAGCAAGGCGGCATTGAACCTGCTGACCAAGGCGTGGGCAGCCGAGTTCGGTCCGCGCGGGGTGCGGGTCAACGCCGTGGAGCCCGGTCCGACCCGTACGGAGGGTACGGCCGGCATGGGCGAGGACCTCAAGGCGCTGGCCGCGCAGGCGCCCGCTGGACGGCCCGCCGAGGCGCAGGAGATCGCCGAGGCGATCGCCTATCTGGCCGGTGACACGGCAAGTTTCGTGCAGGGCGCCATCCTGCCCGTCGACGGCGGCCGTACGGCGGTCTGACGCTTACCAACCCTCGCAGGGGCGCCGGCGCATCTCCCGCCCGGCGCCCCTGCCCTTGGCGCAACGGGCGGGTGAGCCTGGAGCTCAGGCGCTAGCCGACCGGTCGAGCGCGGCAATGAACGCCCAAGTCACGACGGCGCGACTCGGCCGGCCACACCACCCAGGTGCGCCGCGTCAGCGGGTGGCCGACCAGCGGTGACCAGGTCTGTGGTCGGGCGGCGGCTGCTGCCAGCCGGGCGGAGCCAGCGTGAAGGGCCGCCCGGACCGCCGCCGACTTCACATCGGCGATCAGCGCCTGCCCCTGCGGAGCCTTTGGACCGTGGTCCAGGCCGTGGCGCCGCGCAGGATCGCGGTCAGCTCGTCATGCCAAGCGGGGCTCCCGGAGCAAGAAATCCGGCCCACTGCAAGCCGATGTGCGCGTCGAGCGCGATCCCGTCGGCTCCGGCGAGTTCGGCGGCCTGCTCCGCGGCCACCAGTAAGTGACTGAGGTCGCGAGGCCGTGGCGCAGCGCTACGACCTGCAGCCCGTTGCGGCCTTCTGGCAACCTCCGCGGCGCTGCGCCGCTCCCGCCCCCGCTCCGGAAGCCTGACCTTCGTAAGACACTGCTCGCGCCCATCACCCCAGCACCCGTGCATCTGCCGTACGCAGGACAGGAACCGCGCACGACGCCGCGGCCTGCCGTTCGCCGTCGTCGGCGTGGCAGCGGCCCTAGCTGCGGCGGCGCGCGCAGTTATGGGGGCCATAAGCCAAGGCTGTGGCCGGTCGTGGATCGGGCGTTCTCGGCGTGGTGCGATAGGGGCATGGAGCTGCGGGAGTTGCATGCCTTTGTGGCAGTGGTCGAGGAGGGCGGCTTCTCGGCCGCGGCCCGGCGGTTGCACGTCAGCCAGCCTGCGTTGTCCCAGACGGTCAGTGGTCTGGAGCGGCAGCTCAGGGTGAAACTGCTGGAGCGCAGCAGCACCGGTGTGCAGCCCACGGATGCGGGCGTCGCCCTGCTCGGGGAGGCACGTGCGGTGCTTGGCAGGCGTGATCAGGCGTTGCGGACGATGGCCCGGTACACCGATGGGGGCGGCGGCGTGCTGCGGATCGGCATTCCGCTGGAGTTCCCGTCGCGGCTGCTCAGTCCCCCGCTCACAGAGCTGGCCGAGGCCTGCCCCGACACCCGGGTACAGGCCCGGCATCTGTCCACGTCCGAGCAGCTGACCGCGCTGCACGCCGGCGAACTCGATCTGGGACTGCTGCGGGAGCGTCCGACCGGGCAGGAATTCGACGCGATGCTGGTCAACAGGGAACGGTTGGGTGTGCTGCTGGCCGCGGAGCAGGCGGCGGAGCTGTCCGGGCCGGAGGGGATCGCGCTGGACGCGTTGACCGGGCTGGAGTGGTTGGCCTTCCCGCGCTCGGACAGCCCCGCCTGGTACGACGAGCTGACGGCCATCCTGCGCAGCCATGGCCTTGATCTGGGAGCGCAGGCACCGCAGGGGCAGCGGCTGATCGCGGAGGTCAAACTGGCCGCCGTCAGCGCCGGGCGGGCCTTTGCACTGGCTCCGCCGGACTGGTCGCAGCCCATTCCCGAGGGTGTGGCCTGGTCGCCGCTGGTCGGCCACCCTCTCGTTCGACGGACGTGGGCGGTGTGGCCGGCGGATTCGCGACGGCAGGATCTGGGGCGCGTGATCGCCGCGTTCGAGCAGCCGTCCGCCGGCTGATCCCTCGGCGGCGCCGAGGGCGGCGAGGCGTGAGGTCAGACGGCGGTGGGACCGCCGTCCACGGGCAGTACCCGTCGACCGCTGTGGTGTGGGGAGTGCGCGGATGCTCGGCCGTGCCGCTGTGGTGTGGGGAGTGCGCGGATGCTCGGCCGTGCGGCATCCCGGCGCGCTTGTCCGGGCCGACGCAACGGAATACCGCGCACCTCGAATACGTGCCTGGTACCAGCTCTCCGTGAGGACATGGCGCCAGCCGATGCCGCGGTCTTCGAGGGAAGGAGCTGCGTCGGCCGCCGGGTGAGCGCCCGTCGATCAAGCCTCGAGCCCTGCGAAGCGGGAAGGTCGCACGGGCGCCCGCGCGTCCGTATCTCGATGCGCCTAGGATGCCGAGCCGTCCGTGGGCGATTAGCATCGAGAAGGAGAGCCGCAACGTGGGCTTCGCGTCGGTGTGAACCCCGTTCACCAGGGGCCGACGGCCCTGCTTCCCGTACTCATGCGGCACCACCTACGACCGCGCCGGACTTTCGCTCCGAGGTCGCGGCCACCCTCCGCGATTCGGAGACCACCCGAGGGATGGAAGGAAGGCAGATCCATGAATGCACAACGCGCGAGGCGTCTCGCCACGCTGTCCGCCGTCGGGGTTTTGATGGCCGGCGGCGCCGCGATCGGCGCAGCAGGTACGGCATCGGCAGCCACCCCGGCCCAGGCCCCCGGCAACCGCTGTTTTGACAGCCGCTGGTGGAACGACTGCGACTTCGGCCACGGCAACCGGTTCGACCGCGGAGATCTGAACCGCTTCGACGGCGGCAACGGTGCCGTTGTGGTGATTGTGCTGGGCTGACGCCAGTGGAGCACGGCTGAGGATGTGGCCACCTGGAGCATCCTCTCGCTGACCGATACACCGTGACGCGCGACCAACTGTGACACTGAGAGTGGCCAGCGCGAGGGTGTTCGGTGACAGTGGCTGCCTTGCTCAGGGCAGGGTCCGTGAGCGCGGCCCGCGCAGCAGTTCTCGAGGGGAACTCTGCCGGGTCAGTGCTCGCTGGTGCATTCGCCCGTCTCCCGATCCAGCAGAGGCACGGGACGGGACGGTCGCGCTTGCAGGCGGCGCGGCGGCCGTGGTCGGGGGCCGGAGTACGTGGCTGCCTTCTCCCACCGTTCGTCGGTGAACTTCGCTCCACAGTCGGCACACGGCATGGCACGCCTCGCGCTCGGCCGCCTGCTGCTTGGCCGCGTGTCGCAGTTCGGTCTTGTACGTCTTCCTTACGCGATTGCCGATCGCTCCAGAGAGGCTGCATGCCCTTGCGGCCGAGGCGCCAGAACACCGGCCCGGCCGGGATGCGGGGCTGTCCGCCACGGGTGAGGCCGGTGGCATGCCCGAGCGCCGCGTGATGCTGTGCTGCACCAGGCGCTGCACGGTGCGGTAACGCAGCAGCGCCCCGGACGAAGGGGAAGTCCGGGGCGGTGCACCGCGGTTGAGTCAGATCCGCCAGGAGCGGATGCGGTCGGCTGCGTCGTACCCGTCGGTGCGGCCGGCGTCGATGTCGCGGGCGAGGTCGATCAGCGCGCCGTACGGCGGGCCGAGAGCCTCGCCCGCGGCGTTCATGTACGCCGTGACGATTGCGGCGCCGTGCAGGGCGTTGCGGGCCGGGAGGGGGCGCAGCCGGATGATGGCGTGCATCAGGGCCGCCGCGCGCCAGGCGTTGTCGACGGCGACGCCGACCTGGGGGGTGTTGACGCGGTGACGGGCGACGGCGGCCACGAGATTGGAGAAGTCGTGGACCGAGGGGTGCTTGGGCAGCACTTCCGCCTGGCGCTCCAGCAGCCAGCGGATGTCGATGTGGAGCTCCATGGTCAGGCAGCAGCCTGTCCGGAGGCGTCCAGCCGGGCGGGAGCGTCGTCGGGGAACGCCGCGTCGAACGCGGCCGCGTTGTCGGCGATGAACGCACGGAAGACCTCCGCGGCGCCGTCCAGGCGGGGGTCGCGGACCGCGTTGTGCGCGGCCTCGGTGATGAGCGCGGTGACAGTCGTGCCCTCGGTTTCGGCACGCTCCTGCAGCTGCGCGTGGAGCTCTTCGGGGACCCGGATTGTCACTGACTTCGACATGTTCCGACCGTACAGCACGGCGTACAGCACAAGGATAGATACGACGGAACTGAAGCGGCACGGAGCGCCTCTCAGCTCGGGCCTGCGTGCCGATGACACAACTGAGATGAGACAACTGATCAGCGGCACAGAACGCCTCGACCACCTGGCGGGGCCCGGGGCGGTGCGGGAACTGACCGCGCGCGGCGCAGCCGCCCGCACGGCGGCGGGCAGCTGATCCGCCGCAAGAGGAGGCCTCGGTCTCAACTCTCTTACGGGACAGCTAAAGGAAGCCCGGGAAGATGATGCACGCTGCAATGAGCCCATGCTGTCGCAACTCATGCGCCGCCGCGCCCTGGTCCAGATCGTTGCCGTCATCGCTGTGCTCGCTCAGCTGGCCGTGGCGGTCCTGCTGATGCGGAAACTGCCCTGGTGGATCGACCGCCACCACATCGACCGCCACCACGTCGACAGGAACCACCTCGACAGAGGCTCCGCAACGCTCGTCACCGGCCCGCGCACGGCCATCGTGCAGCTCCTCACCATCGTCGGCGCAAGCATCGCTCTCATCTTCACCGACACGAACTAGCTGCCGGCGGCCGATGGTCAGCCGGCGCCATCGGGTACCGCGGTGGCGGCGGCGGACGCGCAGGCGGGCGGACAGCAAGCCCAGGGTGGCGCTGGACTCGTCGATGCCGGACGGGTAGACAAGACACGAAGTCCCCGGTGGAGACGGATTTCTTGGTCGAAAACCCAACTACCAGGGGCTTCGCTGCCCAGTCAGCTCAACTGGCAATCTCACGCTGCAGGTTGCAAACCGCTCACTGGCGTGTGGATCGGAAACGCCATTGAACACCCTCGCGGCGCGCTCGGGCCTACCCGGGAGTGGTGAAACGGGCCCGCCACAGGTCGCGGAGCAACGCGATCTCGGCCATGTGGTGGATGAATTCGAGGTTGGCCCCCGACAGCACGGTGATGAATGGGTCGTCGGGGTCGGAGCCGTACGGGTACTGCGAGAAGCCGACCGTGTCGAGTTGCTCGTCGGTGACGGCGGCGACGCTGTCGCGCCAGCGGTCGATCAGCGCCCAGAACCGCTCGAGTGCCAAGGCGGCGGAGGGGGTGAAGTCGACCAGCAGCTTCGGCTCCTGCTGCCGTTCACCGAAGGTCCACTCCCATCCGCCCGCGAAGCAGAAGTGCAGGTGCCCCAGCCGCCACGCGATGGTCGTGACCGGCGTTTCGTCGGGCTCCGGCGCACCGGTGTGGGCGAGGATCTGCTCGACCCGCTCGACACTCACGCTCCAGTCATCGGCGATCTTGGCGACGGTCATGCCGCCGGCGGCCTGCCGGGCAACCTCGGCGTACTCGTTTGCCGGGATGCCCGGGTCGCCCAAGTCGAGCACCCACGCGCCCGGCCCGAACGCCCTGGGCGTCGCCGCCTCGCTCCGGCGCCGGATCGACCAGCAACCGGGCACCGGCTCCCATAGGTACTCCTCGTTGCCGAGCCCCGTCAGCCGCACCTGGGCCATCTCCCTGGCGTGGTCGAACTGGTCGAGCAGTAAGCCCAAACGGTCGGTCCGCGCGCCCTCAGTCCCCATGCCTGGCTCCCTTCGCGATCCCGTCTCGTACCTCACTGCGCTCAGGCGGAAGTTAACGGTTCACCGCACGGGGCGCCACCGATTTCCCCGCCCACAAAGCGGTGCAGCACCACCCGCATCACCGCACTCCTTCAGGCCGTCCTCACCCTCCACGTCACCTGCTCGAGCTGAGGCTGGAAAAGGCTCACTGTCTCCTGGCGCGACCCGGCATCACGAAGTAGCCGCACATTCCGGGAGGAAGCACCAGGAGGAAACGACGTCTGAGCCTGTGACTACATCACACTGTCCACGGTGAAGATCATGCTGCGTACCTGAGTGAGCTCCTGGAGGCGTGCAGCGTCGGTGGCGGTTGCGCGGCCCTCGGGCGAGGCGAACGCGGCGCGCAGCTCGTCCATCGTGTCCCATTCCAGCTCGGCGACCAGGTAGTACGGCGCGCCGCCCCGTACGGTCGCGACGTCACGGCCGACCGTGTACCGGCGCAGCCCTGGCAGCTGGCGACCGAGCGGAATGTGGGCCTCGCGGTAGTGCCGATCGAACGCCTCGGGGTCAACCGGCGTCTCGTACAGGGCGAGGAAGCGAACCGTCACCGTGCTGCCCTCCCGTACCGCGCGAGGACGGCGGCACCGGCACGCGCAGTCGACAGGCACTCCAGGTATGCGGGCGGCCCGCCGGCGGGAAAGAGCCGATCGCCGGTGCCGAGGATCGTGGGGAAGGTCAGGAGCCGGTACTCATCGATCAGGTCCTCAGCCATGAGCGCATGCACGATGCTCAGGCTGCCGGCGATGATCACATCGCGCCGCGCGTGCTTGACGGCGTCGACGAGCTCGCCGTCAATGACCTGCGAGTTCGCCCACGCCGACGCGTCGGTCAGTGTGCGGGAGGCGACCAGTTTCGGCATGGCGTTCATCCGCGCGGAGAAGGGGTCGTTGCGACCCGGCCAGAGCCGCGAGAACAGCTGCCAGGTCGTACGCCCCAGCAGCATGACCCCGTCGTCCAGCGTGCTCCCGAGCAGGAACTTGTCCCCGGCAACCGTCTCGGGGCCGTGCCGGAACGCCCAGCCACCGGTCGGCGTTCCTGCGGACCCGTCCGGGTCGGACACGATCCCGTCCAGGGTGACGAACTGAATGACGATGACGCTCACGATGGGTGTCCCTTCGATCGATGCTCACCCGTACATACCGGCGGCATCGGTCCGACTCATCGCGCGCGGCGGAACTCGTCGGAAGAAATCCGCTCGGGCAGGTCGAATGCCTCGAAGACGCGTGGATCGGCGAACACGACATTGTGGGCCACCCGGCCGCCGGTGACGGTGAAGACCTGGAGCGTGTGCAGCCGATGCCCGCCGCCCGGTTCCGGCGCGTACGCGACGAGCGCGGGCTGTCCGTTGGCGGTGAGGCGCCTCGTGGTCCAGCCCGTCCCACGCGTCTCGAACACGCGGTTCATGAACAGGCCGTAGTCGCGGCGGCCCCGATACCACAGCGGCACCGGCGGCATCTCCAGGACCGCCTCGTCCGTGAGGAGCCGCACGAGCGCGGGGACATCGGCCGCCTCGAACGCCCGCACGTACCGTTGAATCACCGCGCGCACCTCGGGGTCGTCCGGCTCGGTGATCTCCCCCACGTCGCCCACGTCCGCCAGGGCGGCGCGGGCCCGCTGCAAAGCGCTGTTGACAGCCGTGACCGTGGTCCCAAGCTGCGCGGCGACCTCGGCGGCGCTGAACTCCAGCACCTCGCGGAGCACCAGCACGGCCCGCTGCCGCGGCGGCAGGACCTGCATCGCCGCCACCAGCGCGAGCCGCGTGTCAGCCCGCGCCCCCATGTCGAACCGCGCGTCGGGAAACGGCTGCAGCCAGGGGATGTCGAAAGCTGGCGTGAGCGGCGCCCCGGGATCGTCGCTCGGCGCGCCCAACCCGGACGGCAACGGCCGCCTGGCACGCGCCTCCATCGCGGTCAGGCACGCGTTGGTCGCGATCCGGTAGAGCCACGTCCGTACGGACGCGCGCGTGCGGTCGTACCGCTCGCGAGCCGTCCACGCGCGCAGCATCGTCTCCTGCACCAGGTCCTCGGCCTCGTGGAACGAGCCCAGCATCCGGTAGCAGTACGCCACCAGCTCACCTCGGTATGGTTCGAAGTCCACCGGCCCATCATGGCGTGTACGAACTGGCGGAGGAAGTCGAGCCGGTTCAGCGCACCGGGTGCCCACAGCACGCTGCGCCGCAACTGGTCGGGCCGGAACGCCGGTTCGGCTGCGAGGGGATACTCCGCGTTCAGTACGGCGTCCACCGGTTCTAGGCGGACGAGGCGGTGCGCCAGCCCGGCGGGCAGCGGGGGGGGACCCGCCCGAACGCCGCGTCGATGTCACCGTGCAGCAGTGCCGCCGTAACCGTGGGCAGATCCCGTCCGTGTCCCAGCATCAACTCCCCGGGCTGCCCGGCGACCTGGGCCGGCGTCCGCATCGGCGCGTAGAGGTGTCCCCAGACGTCAACCTGCAGCGGACGGTGCCGCCGCCTGCGCCGCTCCGGCCGCGGTCATTGGCCTGAGCACCGGGCTGGAAGCTTCAGCTGCCCGTCCCCAACAGCTCCGGCTCTCCCCTGGAGATCAAGCAGCCCGCTCTGTCGACGTACAAGAAAGCTCCCTGGCTCACGACCGCTTCGAGCTGCAACGCGATCCTGTTGCGGGCCGCGGTCAACGGTGCCACCACCAGCGACACCGGACACCCGCGGTCCGAGTTGCGTGAGATGACCGCGGACGGGTCGGCAACGACAAGCTGGTCGTCCACTGCGGGGACCCACACGATGGTCGTCGACGAGGCAATCACTCACCTCCCGAAGACCAAACCTCACGTGATGGCGGGGCAGATACATGACGAGTCGAGCGACGTCACCTCGTTCCGCCTCGAAGGGAGCAAGCTGTACGTCACCTCGTACAACACCACGCACTACAAGCTGGTGACGTCCAACTACCAGCTCGGCGACCGCTTCCAGGGGAAGTTCGTGGCCCACAGCGGGAAGGTCGACGTCTACTACGACGGCAACCTCCAGGCGAGCGTCAACGCCGCGTTCGGCAGCGGCTACTTCAAGGCGGGCGCCTTACGGCGAGGTCACGTCACCCTGTACGGAGTCACCGTGACGCACAGCTGAAGGGGTCGCTCCTCCCGTGCTTCATCTCGGGGCCCGCTTGATGCGGCTCGCTGATCGCGCCGGGAAAGGGTGGCCTCGCCAGTGAGGCTGCCGGCCATGAATCGGTCACGGCGGTCGCTGGCTTCGAGACGCCATCGTCGGTGCGCGGTAGGCCGAGCGGGCTGGGCCTCTGCCGGTGCGTGCCGTTGACCTCTTCTGCGCCATCATTGGAGAAGCCGATCGTGGTGCGGAGCGGCGGTCGGTCGACCGGGAGTGCACTACCGACTACCGGACCGCGGTGAGCGGAGCACCACGGGCGGGGGTGACCTGGACGACCTGGACAGCCGTCTCCCTCTGGCACCTCCGCCGTGTGCCGAGAGCGCCCTGCCTGACGTACTTCGTTCACCTCAGAGCAAGGATGATGGCCGCGCCGATGCCGCCCAGGCACAAGGCTGTGGCGGCCGGGAGCATGCCGCCGTCGCGCCAGCGGAAGGGACGGTCCAGGGCCAGACGGCCGGGGCCGACGGCGGCGACGGCGACGGCGACCACGGCGATGGACAGCGGGTACTCGATGCCACCGTTGGTGGCCCAGAGGCCGTGCGACGACGTGACCACCATGGCATTGATCATCACGCCGACCACGGCGGCGGCGGCCAGCGGCGTCAGCAGACCGAGGGCCAGACCGAGCCCTCCTACGAGCTCCGAGGCACCGGCGAGGCCGGCGAAGAACTCGCTGGGGTGATAGCCGAGGGCAGCGAATCCTTTGCCGGTAGCGTGCAGCCCGGGGCCACCGAAGAGGCCGAAGAGCTTTTGCGCACCGTGGGCGGCCAGCAACAGGCCGGTCGTGGCACGCAGCAGGAGCAGCCCGATATCGGCTGCCGAGACGGACGGCTGTGTGGGGCGAGCATCCGCCCGGCGGGTGTGGGTGTCTGCCGGAGCAGGGGGTGAGGAGATGGCCTGGAGTGGCGCGTAGGTGATTTTCATCGCTGGCTCTCTTTCGGCACCGCGTGCCGGCGGACATCAACGCTGAGGCGGGCTGCTGCCGGGGCGGTGCGATGGGGTGGGGAGTCATGTCGGTTGAGCAAGTCGGTTGAGCATTCATGAGGTGCAGGTGGCACCGTTGCCCCTGCGGGGACAGCGCCTGAAGCCGCCGCCGGGGCCAACACGACACCCGCAGGTCGGCCGACCGAGGTGCGTCCTTGCACCAGTGATTTATTCGCCGCCCAGCATGAGCACGGGTGCCTGGCGGGGAACGGGGCCGGCGTTGCACTCGGTGATGCAGTTCATGGGTGAAGCTGCCAGCCTTCTCGGCCAACGGTTTTCCGCAGGCCTCTGGTAGAGGTCTGCCTTTTGAGAGGGCCGCGGCCGCATATCCCGATTCCCGCGGGTTAACGCTGCGTGACCTCAGCCGTGCCGTGCCGCAATGGTGCCCCCGGTCCGCTTCGAGGCAAAGACGGCGTCGCCACTAGAAGTGGCACTACTCGCTAGCCTGGAAGACGTGAACGGCGAGGCGCGACGGCGCCAGGACCTGGCCGACTTCCTCAAAGCCCGGCGGGGTCATGTCGTGCGCGCCGACCTCGGACTGCCCCCGGTCGGCGGAAGAAGAACGTCCGGGCTCCGCCGTGAGGAGGTCGCTTTTCTCTCCAGCGTCAGCGTCACCTGGTACACGTGGCTCGAACAGGGCCGGGAGATCAAGCCGTCCCGGCAGGTACTCGACGCGGTCGCACGCACCCTGCGCCTGTCTGTCGCCGAACACACCTACGTTCTCGCGCTGGCCGGCTACTCCGCCCCTCGACCTGCGGCTGAGCCGCTGCCGACGTCGGCCCCGGCCCACGTCCAGCGGCTGCTCGACGCGCTCGCGGACTTCCCCTCGTACGCCATAGCACCCGACTGGTGCATATCGGGGTGGAACAGGGCGTATAAGGCCCTGTACCCCAACGTGGCGACCGTCCCAGCCCAGGACCGCAACGTGCTGTGGCTGGTGTACACCGATCCCTATCTCCATGAGCTGATCGCCGACTGGGAGGCCAGCCGCCGCCACCTCCTCGCCGAATTCAGGGCCGAGGTCGGCCCAAGGCTGGGCGAGCCACCCATCGCCGATCTGATCGGGCGGCTCCTCAAGGCCAGCGAAGCCTTCCGCACCGACTGGAGCAGCGGCGACATCGAAGTGTTCACCTCACGTGAGCGCGTCTTCCATCACCCGGTCGTCGGCTCCTTGCAGCTCGAGCAACACCGCCTGGCACCCTCGGACCATCCCGATGTGCGTGTGGTGATCTACACACCCGTGGACACGGACGCAGCCGCAGGGCTGCGTCAGATGGCCGACGAGCAGCCTCCACCCCCGACCTCGCCGGACTGACCTGCCACCACCGAACTGTCACCGTGCGCCAGAGCCCGGGAAACGACCTGGTGCCGGATGCACGACGCGATGGTCGCGCGCCGGACATCCGCTGATCGCGGCCCTCACGGCCGAAGCGGTCGAACCGGTCGAAGGCCCCGGTCAGGGGGCACCGCACCCTGTCGGCACCGGCCAGCCCTTCAAAATGCGCCATTCACGTACTCAAAAATCGAAGCACGGGATTGCACCCACGCTGGTACAGCCACTACCCCCCTCCACGCTTGACCCCACGCTCACGCCAGCGCAGCGTTGACCGCGTGGACAAAAGTGATTAAACGGACATCCGTGACGTCGATGCTTGACTCGCTCAGGCGCCACCCGCCCACAGCACGCGATAGGCCACCAGCCTGACGCACCCTGACCAGCGGTCATGTCTGATCCACGTTCAGAATCCTTTCTATTCAGGAGACTTGTCATGCGTTTTGCCACCTGGCCTCTGGCCGCCACGGCCGCCGTCGCCCTCGCCCTGGGCGGCGCCGCCACCTCCGCCATCGCCGCACCGGCCAACTCACCGGTGCACGCGGTCCACAGCGACAACAACAACCACCGCGGCTTCGACGACCACGAGCGGAGCGACCACGGACGGAGCGACCACCGCGGCTTCAACGACGACGAGAACGACCACCGTAACTTCGACGACCACGGGCGCGGCGACCACGGCGACCACGGGCGCGGAGACCACGGCGACCACGGCGACCACGGGCGCGGAGACCACGGCGACCACGGCGACCACGGCGACCACGGCGACCACGGGCGCGGCGACCACGGCGATCACGGGCGCGGGGACAACGGCGACCACGGGCGCGGGGACAACGGGCGCGGGGGCAATGGCGGACACGGCGAACGGTAATTCCACCACAAAGGGGGCCGGCCGCCGGTCGGTCCCTTTCCTCTGCGAGGTCGGGTCAGTGGCGCCCCCGCTTTCGAACAGGTATGGGCCACGCTGCGGTCCCCGGGCAGTGGCCGTGGCCGTATCAGGTGGATGTGGTTCCCTCGTCCCTGACCATCCGGGGCAGGTCCGGTGCCAGGACCGCCAGTAGCTCGATGGCCTCGGCCAAGTACCGGTAGACCAAGACGATCCCTCGAGCACGTTGCTCTTGGTCGGCAACCCATCTACCAGGACTTCTGCCTGTTTCCGCGCCCAGCGCCCACATCAACTCAGCGCGTCACCAGCCAGGTTGGAAAACAGGTAGCTGTCGCCTCGGCCGCCGACGGGCCGGGGCCGCCAGTCGTAAGTCTTCAGAGTCGCCGACGGCACAGGAAGGAACGCCTTCCCGGAGCTTTGTCAGGACCGGGAGCGCCTCAGGCGGCGGCAGTCATCGCCGTTGAGCAGCTCGAGTTGGACGGGGGGGCCGCCAGGGTTGTCGAACAGCCGGATCCCGTCGCCAAGCAGCACCGGCGCGAATATCCGGCCACGAAGGCAGCGGCTCTCAGCGACCGCGCCGGACCAAGGCCGCCTTGCGGGCCTCGGCGAGCTTGCGGGCCTCGCCGGACTTGCGGGACTTGCCGCCGGTGCCGCGGGAGGCGTCCTTGCTGGTGCCCAGGCCGCGGAAGGGGGCGTTGGAGTTCTTGGGCCGGGACGCGGCGGCCCCGCCGTCGAGCGGGGTGCCGGAGGGGGCCTTGGCCCCGGTGATCCGGCTCAGCTCCGCCTCGCCCGAGCGCACCTTGGTGATCGTCGGCTCGATGCCCGCCTCGGCCATCAGCCGGCTCATCTCGCGGCGCTGGCCCGACAGCACCAGCGTGACGACGCTGCCGGACTCACCGGCCCGGGCGGTGCGGCCCGCGCGATGCAGATAGTCCTTGGGGTCGGTGGGCGGGTCGACGTTGACCACGAGATCGAGGTCGTCGACGTGCAGGCCACGGGCCGCGACATTGGTCGCCACGAGGACGGCGATCTGGCCGTTCTTGAACTGTGCGAGGGTCCGGGTGCGCTGCGGCTGGGACTTGCCGCTGTGCAAGGCCGCGGCGTGCACTCCGCCGGCCCGCAGATGCCGGGTGAGCTGGTCGACCGCGTGCTTGGTGTCCAGGAACAGCAGCACACGGCCGTCGCGGGCGGCGATCTCCGTGGTGACGGCGTACCGGTCGGGGCCGTGGACGACCAGCACATGGTGGTCCATCGTCGTGACCGCGCCCGCGGACGGATCCACCGAGTGGACGACAGGGTCGTGGAGGTAGCGGCGGACCAAGTCGTCGACGTCGCGGTCCAGGGTGGCCGAGAACAGCATCCGCTGGCCGTCGGGGTGCACCTGGTCGAGCGCCTCGGTGACTTGCGGCAGGAAGCCCATGTCGCACATCTGATCGGCTTCGTCGAGGACGGTGATCCGTACGCGTCCCAGGCGGCAGGCCTTGCGCCCGATGAGGTCGTGCAGGCGGCCGGGGGTGGCGACGACGACCTCGGCCCCCTCGCGCAGCGCGGCGGCCTGCCGGCCGATCGACATGCCGCCGACGACCGTGGCCATCCGCAGCCGGAGCGCGTCGGCGTACGGTGCGAGCGCCTCGGTGACCTGCTGAGCCAGCTCGCGGGTGGGCACCAGAATCAGAGCCAGGGGCTGCTTCGGCTCCGCGCGCCGCCCAGCCGTCCGTGCGAGCAGCGGCAGGCCGAACGCGAGCGTCTTGCCCGATCCGGTGCGCCCGCGCCCCAGGACGTCGCGTCCGGCGAGGGCGTTGGGCAGCGTGGCTGCCTGGATCGGGAAGGGGTCGCGCACGCCGAGCTCGGTGAGCGTTCGCAGCACCTCGGCCGGCAGCTCCAGGTCGGCGAAGGAGGCCACTGCGGGCACCGCCGGGGTGAGGGTCTGCGGCTGGGCGAGATCGCCGTGCGAGGTGTCGGGGCGGTCCGGGTGGTTCATGAAGAGCCTTCCGCGTAGGGAACGTACCGAGGAAGGCCCGGCAGGAATGAGCAGCCGACGAACACGGGAACCGGACGGGCAGATTCACCAGCCGTCACGACCGTGCAAACGTTTGACGCTAACACAACCAAGCTCCGCCACGCAGTGGAGCAGACCTTCGCCCCGCTCCACCAGTTCAAACGGCTCGCCGTGCGCTTGGGAACGACGACTCGAACACCGCAACGGCTTCGTCTCGTCGGACTGCGGACGGATCCGCCGGCGCCGCTCGAGAACGCCACCTCATGATCGTGGTACGAGCTCATAGGTCGCTAGCCTTGCCGGAAGTCACAGCCATGTCGTCGCGAGCCAGATGGTCACGGCCGCAGCGAGAATGAGCGTGATGTTAAGGGCGATTCGGCGGTCTCCGCGGCTCAGGTGAACCCTGGTCGCGCCGATCTGCAGGACCACGAACCCGGTGGCCGCAGCCAGGGCCAGCCAGGACGCGATGCCGGTCAGCGGCGGGAGGGTCAGCCCGATCGCGCCGAGCACTTCGATCGCCCCGATGGCCGTAAGCGGCCCGGGCCTTCAGAGGTAAGGAGCCGCCTTGGCTGTACGGATCCGGTACGGGCAGCCGGGCGGCGTTGTCCGTCCGGCCGCTAGGCGAAGTCGGTGGCCGGCTCGGTGGCGTAACGGCTCATCGTCTGGATGTTCACCTGTGGGGACATTGCCTGGCCGCTGGCGATCATGTCCTGTAGGTCTCGGAAGTACTGCACATACAGGTCTGGCGTGAAAGTGCTGAGCATGACGGCCGGTTGGTCGGTGACATTGGCGAAGGTGTGCGGGGCTCCGGGCGGGACCATCACGAGCGTTCCCGCCGTCGCGTCGTAGTCCTTCTCTCCGACCGTGAACCGCACCCTGCCGGAGATGATGTAGAAACCCTCGTCGTGCTGGGCGTGACGGTGCTGCGGCGGTCCGGGCGTGTGCGGCGCGAGGACGGACTCGGCGAGCCCGAGCCGGTGCCCGGTGCTGCTGCCGTCTTCGAGGACGCGCAGTCGCGTGGTGCCCAGGAAGATCGTCTCACCGTCGCCCGGACCGACCACCGATACGGCGGGGTCTGCAATCGGCTCATGGGTTTTCGGTTCGTCAGTCATTCTTCGATTCCACTGCCAGGGCACTGCGACTGTCCAAGACCCATTCTGTGACGTCGATACCGTACGGGTATCGTTGCACCATGGAGCTACGCACGCTGCGCTATTTTGTGGCGGTCGCCGAGGAACTCCACTTTGGCCGAGCCGCCGCCCGGCTGCACATGAGTCAGCCGCCACTGAGCCGGGCGATCAAGCAGCTGGAGACCGAGATCGGTGCCGCGCTGTTCGACCGCTCGTCCGCCGGTGTCACGCTCACTCCGGTGGGGGCCGTGCTGCTCAATGAGGCGCGCGCGCTGCTCGACCAGGCCGACCGGGTACGCGTACGCATGGCCACGGCGGTCGGCGGCGCGACCATCACCGTCGGTGTCCTGGGGGACAGCACCGACCCGGGCGCAGCCAGGCTGGCCAGCGCCTACCACCGGCGACACCCGCCCGTTGAGGTCCGCATTCGCGAGGCCGACCTGACCGATCCCACCTGCGGGCTGCACGCCGGCCTGGTCGACGTCGCCCTGACCCGCGGGCCGTTCGACGAGACCGGCCTGACCGTGCACGAGCTGCGCGCCGACCCGGTGGGGGCGCTGCTGCGTGCCGACGATCCGCTGGCCCGCCGGGACAGCCTGAAGCTGGCCGACCTGGCCGACCGCCGCTGGTTCCTGTTTCCGGAGGGCACCGACCCCATCTGGCAGTCGTACTGGAACGGCGGCGAGCCTCGCGAGGGTCCGGTGGTGCGCGCCGTCCAGGAATGCCGGCAAGCCGTTCTCTGGAACGGCACGGTCGGCATGACTCTCCTGGACCACGAGCCGGCACAGGGGCTCACCGTCGTGCCGCTGATCGACATGCCGCCGAGCCGCGTGGTGGCGGCATGGAAAGAGGGCGACAAGAATCCACTGATCCGCTCGTTCGTCCAGATCGCGACCGCCGCGTACCACGACTGAGCGCCTCACCGGCGGCACCGAGTACGACCAGTACGACATCTGCGAACCCCACATCCCAATCCCGGGCCCAGGGCCGCGAGACTGCCCGCACCACGACGGCAGAACCGGCCCGACCATCCCCCGCACTTCGTCATCCGTGATCCATGGCTATGGGCTCACGGCGACATGAACACATCGCCGCAGTTCAGCAAGTGTCGTCCCCGCCCATGCGGGGGTTGCTCGGAGTCGGGCACAGGCTGGCTGACCAAGTCGTCGTCTCCGCCCCATGCGGGAGTTGCTCGTTCGAGCAGCAGATGGCCGCTCAAGGCTCGGGCGAGGTCGCAGCCCCGGGCGATGTCCGCCAGGCGATCCGTACTTCGAGCAGGCGCTTTTCGTGGCTGAAGAGAGCTTCTCGTACCGCGGCTGCATGGGGGCCGGTAGGAGATCCTCATGGGCCGACGGAACCGCTGTACGTGGCGCGTCGCCGATGCGCGGAGGGCTTGTCCGTCGAGAGCGGACGATGAGGGCAAAGAGGAGTTCCCACTCCTTGCCACTTTCAACTTATAGCGCGTTGGGGGGCTTGCGGCAAGGCCCCGGTGGTGGGGCAGAATCGCGGGCCGAGGTCAGAAGCTGCAGGAATGGGGGATTCGCGAAGTGCGTGTGTTGGTGTCGCTTTATGGGTTGTGCGGTGACGTCGAGCCGGTGGTGGGACGCGCACTGTGGGTGCGGGAACTCCGCACCGAAATGCGGGTGTGCGCGCCGCCGGCCGTCGCGGCGGCGACCTCGGACCGGAGCTGATGGCATGAACCCCTTGACCACCAGCGCGTTCGGGCTTCCCGACCGCCTCTCCCCCAAGGCCGACCCGGCGCTGATCGACGGCGACGAGCAGCACTTCGCGGCCGTCTCGGAGAGCCTCGAGCAGGCGATCGCCGAACTGTCCGACCGCCTCGAGGCCGAGCGCAAGGCACCCGGCGGCATCGGCCGGGAGGCGATGGACCGGGACACGGAGATCCACCGGCTGACCGGTCGCCTGCGCGCCTTGCGTCGCTTCGGTCTCGACCTGTGCCTGGGACACATCGTCCATACGGACAACCCCGAGCCCGTGTACATCGGACGCCTTGGCCTCACCGACAGCGCGGGGCGTCGGCTGCTGCTCGACTGGCGCTCCCCCGCGGCCGAGCCGTTCTTCGCGGCGACCCACGCGAACCCGATGGGTCTGGCGAGCCGCCGCAGGTACCGCTGGACCCGCGGCCGGATCAGCGACTACTGGGACGAAGTGTTCACCGCCGACGGGCTCGAGGGGCACGCCGCGCTCGACGACCAGTCCGCGTTCATCGCCAGCCTGGGCAGCAACCGGTCGGCTCGGATGCGCGACGTGCTCGCCACCATCCAGGCCGACCAGGACGCCGTCATCCGGGCGGGATCCCGCGGCGCTCTCGTCGTCGACGGCGGTCCGGGTACGGGCAAGACCGTCGTCGCTCTGCACCGCGCCGCCCACCTCCTCTACTCCGATCCTCGCCTCGGTCACCGTCGGGGCGGCGTGCTGTTCGTCGGGCCGCACCAGCCCTATCTGGCCTACGTCGCCGATGTCCTGCCCAGCCTCGGCGAGGAGGGTGTGCAGACCTGCACCCTGCGCGACCTCGTCACCGAGGGAGCCGGAGCAGCGATCGAGACCGACCCGGCCGTGGCCCTTCTGAAGTCGTCCGCGGACCTGGTGAAGGCGATCGAGCCGGCCGTCGGCATCTACGAGGAGCCGCCCACCGAAGGAATGACGGTCTCGAGCCACTGGTCCGACATCTGGCTGAGCGCCGACGACTGGGCGGCGGCGTTCGAAGCCGTGGAACCAGGTACTCCGCACAACGAGGCGCGCGACCAGATCCGGGAGGAACTGCTCACGATCCTGATGGACAAGGACGACAGTGACGCCGCGCCCGACCTGCTGAGGAGGTCGCTGCTGCAGGACCGAGAGCTGATCAGGACCCTCAACCGCGCGTGGCCGATGCTCGAAGCGAGTGACGTCGTCGGGGATCTGTGGTCGGTGCCCGCCTACCTGCGCAAGTGCGCTCCCTGGCTCGGCCCCGATGACGTTCGCAAACTCCAGCGTGAGGACGCCCAGGCCTGGACGGTGTCCGACCTGCCGCTCCTGGACGCGGCACGGCAGCGGCTCGGCGACCCGGAGGCGTCCGTGCGCAAGCGTCGGCACGACGCCTCTGTCGCCGCCGAACGCGCGCGCAGGGCCGACGCCATCGACGGCCTGCTGCAGAACATCCTGATCGACGAGAGCGAAGGCGCGGTGGGAATGCTGCGCGGACAGGACCTGCAGGACACCCTTATCGACGAGAGCGCACGGCCCGGCACCGAACCGGACCTCCTCGCCGGCCCGTTCGCGCACATCATCGTGGACGAGGCTCAGGAACTGACCGACGCCGAGTGGCAGATGCTGCTGCTGCGCTGCCCGTCCCGGAGCTTCACCATTGTCGGTGACCGCGCCCAGGCCAGGCACGGGTTCACGGAGTCGTGGCGGGAACGGCTCGAGCGGGTCGGGCTCGACCGGATCACCGTGGCCTCCCTGAGCATCAACTACCGCACGCCGCAAGAGGTCATGGCGGAAGCCGAGCTGGTCATCCGCGCTGTGCTCCCGGACGCCAATGTGCCGACCTCCATCCGCAGCAGCGGCATCCCCGTCGTACACGGATCTGTTGCGGATCTGAACGCGGTCCTCGACACCTGGCTCACCACACATGCCGAGGGAATCGCCTGCGTCATCGGCGATCCCACGTTCCGGGCGACGTCCCGCGTCCGGTCGCTGAGGCCGGAGTTGTCGAAGGGACTCGAGTTCGATCTGGTCGTCCTCATCGACCCGGAGACGTTCGGCAAGAGCATCGAAGGAACTGTCGACCACTATGTCGCGATGACCCGGGCGACCCAGCAACTCGTCATCCTCACCAGCTCCTGACGTCGTGCCCTCTTCCGTTGTCTGACCGGCCGGCCCCCGGTGCGGGTGATCGGCCGGCTGGTCGGATGGCGGCGTTCGTCCTCGTCCCCGCGCTCCAGGGGCGATCGGCGTCTGCCGGGCCCGGTCCGTTGAGTTCCCGCGGCTTGAGGGTGCTTTCCGGGGCGGAGTCTGTCCGCGGCTGGATCAACTGCGGTGGCCCCGGCCAAGTGTCGGCCAGGTAGCTTGGGTTCCGTACTGCCGATCTACCTCAACTGCGACTGAATGAAATCCGCGCCACAGGTCAACATCACCCAAGGTCAGGAAGTGTCGTCCCCGCCTGCGCGCGGGGGTTGTTCGCAGAAGGGGCTCGCTTCGTAGGTATTGACGGTCAACCGACTGGCCGTTCATTGGGCGGGACTGGCACAAGCCGTGTGCCAGGGTGTACTGCTTCGTCGGTGCCGCAGGTGGCCTGACCGCCCGTCAGCAGCCAGCACCGCACCTGGACAAAGGTTCCCAGGTCAGACCTGATTTATGTGCCGCGGTACGTCGCTGTCGTCATGCTGCTCGGCGCCGGTGAGACCCCCGCCGGCGCGGAGCGACCTCACCGGTCGGGGCCACGTCGCGGCAGCAGCTGCTCCCCCTCGGCCACGTCCGGGGGTGCGGTCTCCTCATGCTCCCGTCATGCGCGGCGGCGGAAGTACGGCGCGCGACCCAACACCGGCCCGGCGGGCGGCGGGCCGCTCTCCCGCCCGGCTCCCCTCCCCTTCCCGCCAGCCCTTTGCATTACGTGAGTGTTCACACCAGTGGCATCAAGAGCCAGTTGTGGTCCGCCAGTGCCGCGCCCCGGGACCAGTCCACGGCGTTACGGATGCGTTCCGATCTCTTGACGACGGCCTGATGACTGCGTAGACATGACAGCGCAGACATGACTGCGCTGTCAGTCAGTCGGCGTCTGTCTGGCATCATCGGGCTCGATCGTGCGGTCACCGGGAGACACCATGACGCGAGGGACAGGACGGGGCGGGAACTCCGCGGCGCCGCGCAGCGTGGACGTGGCCCGCCTGGCTGAGGTTTCGCAAAAGACGGTGTCCAGGGTCTTCAACGACGAGCCGTACGTCTCCGCCGAAGTGCGCCGACGCGTCCTCGAAGCCGCGGAGCAGCTCGGCTACCGGCGCAACAACGCCGCCCGGGCGCTGGCTTCCGGGCGGACCCGCTCGATCGGCGTGGTGACGCTGGGGACAGCCCTGTACGGACCCGCCTCGCTCCTCATGGGTGTCGAGCGAGTCGTCCGGGACACGGGCTACGCGCTCCGCGTGGTCAACACGATGGAGGGCGACCCGGCGGGCATCGCCGGTGCCGTGAACTCGCTCCTCGACCAGGGCGTGGATGGCATCGTCATCTCCGAACCGATCGACGAGGAAGGAGGCGAAGGAGACGTTTCCCTCCTCGTCGACGTGCCGGTCCTCGTCCTCGGCGCACCCTCGCCTGTCACCGCGCCCATGATGCTGACCGCAGGGGACGGAGCCGACCTGATGGCCCGCGCGGCCACCGAACACCTCCTGGCTCTTGGTCATGTGACGGTCCATCACCTGGCCGGTCCGCAGCGGTGGTACGCCGCCCGGGACCGCCTGAAGGGATGGCGAACGACGCTGACCGCACAGGGAAGGGACGTGCCTCCGGTCGTCGAGGGCGACTGGTCGGCCGCGTCCGGGTACAGGGCGGGACGCGAGCTGGCCGAAGACGGTCGAGTCACCGCCGTCTTCGCCGCCAACGACGACATGGCGATCGGCCTGATCCGTGCACTGACGGAGGCCGGTCGGCGCGTGCCGGAAGACGTCAGTGTCGTCGGCTTCGACGACATTCCGGTCGCCGCCTACGTGACTCCTCCCCTCACCACGGTGCGGCAACCATTCGACGCCGTGGCGCAGGAGGGGCTCAAGCGTCTGGTGCATTCGATCGAGAACCCGGACTCGGACCCCTTGACGGCGAGCGACCCACCGGTCGACCTCATCATCCGCACC
Source organism: Streptomyces sp. NPDC048415 (assembly GCF_040651675.1). NCBI lineage: Bacteria > Bacillati > Actinomycetota > Actinomycetes > Kitasatosporales > Streptomycetaceae > Streptomyces > Streptomyces sp. NPDC048415. The sequence goes on from NZ_JBEZKJ010000062.1 coordinate 21,837, forward strand.
TCGACGGCGCCACCGCCGAGCCGGACGACCCCGGCTCGCGGGCGGCGTACCGCCTCCCGTCCCCGAGGGGGCACGCACAGACCGACACTCCCGAACGGAGGCCCGTCCACACACGACTGAACCACACGGTTCAGCCCAGGCGACGTACCTCATCACCGGGCCCGTGATGGCGCGCCGAGCCGCTGTACCGCTCGCGCTCACGCCCCTCCGGACGCCCCCGTCGCACGAGCGACCCAGGGCCGCCCCTGAACGCAGCGGACCCTGAGCCAGGTTTCCGCACCTGCCTCTGCTCCCCTCGCCACCCCTCCTCTGCGGCCGCGACCTCCACCTCCGCAACACGTGGACGCTCGCCGGTCCCCGTCCACGAGGACGTGCACCCGACCACGTCGGCGTTCAAGCCCCGGTCGTCGCGTCCCCGCCTCTCCTCCGACATGCCTGCGCACGCCCTCGCCAGGCGTGCCGTCACCTTCGCCACCGGCGGGAGTTCACCATGCCCAGAACCACATCCATACCCAGCCCTTCCCCGATGAGCCGTCGGCTGTTCCTCACCGCGACCGGCGCCCTGTCGCTCAGCGCCGCCCTCACCGCGTGCGGCGGCGATGACTCCAGCGGCTCGTCCGCCTCCGCCAAGCCGGTCAGCCGGGCCGACATCGACAAGGCGATGAAGACGCCGACCGAGCTGACGTTCTGGACCTGGGTCCCGAACATCGACAAGGAAGTCGCGCTCTTCGAGAAGAAGTACCCGGCCATCAAAGTCAAGATCGTCAACGCCGGCCAGGGCACCCCGCAGTACACCAAGCTGCGTACGGCACTGAAGGCCGGCAGCGGCGCTCCGGACATGGTGCAGATCGAGTACCAGGCCATCCCGACCTTCACGATCACGGGCAGCCTGCTGGACCTACGGCCGCACGGCGCCTCCGCGCTCAAGGAGCGGTTCGTCGACTGGACCTGGGGCCAGGTCAGCGGCAGCGACGGCGAGGTCTGGGCGATCCCGCAGGACACCGGCCCGATGGGCATGCTGTACCGGCAGGACATCTTCGACCGGCACGGCATCGAAGTGCCGGGGACCTGGGACGAGTTCGCCGCTGCGGCGCGCAAGCTCCACAAGGCCGACCCCGACGTCTACCTGACCAACCTCGCGGCCAACCAGGTCGCCGCCTGGCACGGCCTGCTGTGGCAGGCGGGCGCCAAGCCGTACGTCACCTCCGGCAAGAGCGACATCACCATCAGCGTCGACAACGCGGCCTCCAAGAAGCTCGGCGAGTACTGGGGCGGGCTGGCGAAGGAGGGCGTCATCGGCGTCGAGCCGGACTTCACCGACGCCTGGTACGCCGCGCTCAACAAGGGCAAGTACGCCACCTGGATCACCGCCGCCTGGGGCCCGGTCTTCCTGTCCGGTTCCGCCAAGGCCACCGCGGGCAAGTGGCGGGCGGCCCCGCTGCCGCAGTGGGACGCCGCCAAGCCGAGCTCGGGCAACTGGGGCGGCTCGACCACCGCGGTCATCCGCTCCACCAAGAACCCCATCGCGGCAGCCCAGTTCGCACAGTTCCTCAACAGTGACCCGGCCAGCGCCAGGATGTTCGCCACCGAGCAGTTCTTCTTCCCGGCGACCAAGGCCGTGCTCACGGACTCGGAGTTCGTCGCAGACGCCCCCGCCTTCTACGGCGGCCAGAAGGTCAATCAGGTCTTCGCCGACATCAGTTCCACGGTCAACTCCTCCTTCCAGTGGCCGCCGTTCCTCGACCAGGCGGCGACGGACTGGACCGAGACGGTCGGCAAGTCCCTCGCGGACAGGACGGACACCGTCCGCGCCCTCGGCACCTGGCAGTCGCGGCTCACCACGTACGCCAAGAACCAGGGCTTCACCGTCAAGGGGAGTTGAGATGGCTGCCACCACCGCGGCCTCCCCCAAAGGCCGGCGCCGGGACGGGCCGACACGCCTGCGGGCCGGTGGCGTGCGCCGCCAGCGATCGGCAGGGCCGCTGTTCGTCGCCCCGTTCCTGACGCTGTTCCTCCTGCTCTTCCTCGCTCCCCTCGGATACGCCGCCTACCTCAGTCTGTTCCAGGAACGCCTCGTCGGGGGGACGGCCTTCGTCGGGCTCGACAACTACGTCCAGGCCCTGGGCGACCCGCTTCTTATCCACGGCGTCGGACGCGTCGCACTGTTCTTCGTGATCCAGGTCCCCGTGATGCTGCTGTTGGCGCTGTTGTTCGCCCTCGCGCTCGACAGCGGGCTGCTGCGACTGGCCCGGGTGATCCGGTTGGGCATCTTCGTCCCGTACGCCGTCCCGAGCGTGGTAGCCGCGCTGATGTGGGGCTACCTCTACGGGCCGGACTTCGGCCCGTTCGCGCAGCTGAGCCGGAAGCTGGACCTGCCGGCCCCCCACTTCCTCAGCGACGGCTGGATGCTCGGCAGCCTGGCGAACATCGTGACCTGGGAGTTCGTCGGCTACAACATGATCATCCTGTATGCCGCCCTGCGGACCATCCCCCAGGAGTTGTACGAGGCGGCCTCGACGGACGGGGCAGGCGCCTGGCGGATCGCCTGGTCCATCAAGCTGCCGGCACTTCGGCCGACGCTTGTGCTCACCCTGCTGTTCTCCGTCATCGGCAGCTTCCAGCTGTTCAACGAGCCGAACCTGCTGATGCGCATCGCCCCGGACGTCATCAACAGCTCCTACACCGCCAACCTCTACGCCTACTCCCTCGCCTTCACCGGCCAGCAGGTCAACTACGCGGCCACGGTGTCCTTCCTCCTCGGTCTCGTCATTGTGATCGCCTCCTACGCCGTCCTGCTCACCGCGAACCGCAGGAGAACCCCGTGACGACCTCCCCCGAGTTCTCGGCTTCGCTCGTACAGGGGGGACCCCCATCCCCCACGGCCTCGATCGCTCCGACGCCGGAGCCGGTTCACACCACTCCTGCGAAGAAAGGGCGCCGACTCCCGGCCCGCCGCAGCACCCCGCTGACGATCGCCATGCTGGCCGCCCTGGCGTACTTCCTCCTGCCGCTGTTCTGGCTGCTGATCGCCTCGACCAAGAGCACCCAGGACCTGTTCAACAGCTTCGGCCTGTGGTTCTCGCACGCCCCGCAGTTGCTGACCAACGTCAAGGAGACCTTCACCCAGGACGACGGGGTCTTCGTGCACTGGCTGCTCAACACGGTGATGTACGCCGTCGTCAGCGCGCTCGGCGCCGCGCTGCTCGCGGCCGCCGGCGGGTACGGGTTCGCCAAGTTCCGCTTCCGCGGCCACCGGGCCGCCTTCAACCTCGTACTCGGCGCCGTCATGGTCCCGACCACCGCGCTGGCGATCCCGACGTACCTGCTCTTCGCGAAGGCGGGCCTGGTCAACACCCCTTGGGCGGTCATCCTGCCCTCGCTCGTCAACCCGTTCGGCCTGTACCTCATGCGCATCTACGCGCAGGACGCCGTCCCCGACAGCATCCTCGAGGCCGCCCGCATCGACGGCGCCGGCGAGGTTCGGATCTTCTTCCGGATCGCCCTGCGGCTGCTCGGCCCCGGCCTGGTGACGGTCCTGCTGTTCACGCTCGTGGCGACCTGGAACAACTACTTCCTGCCGCTGATCATGCTCAACGACCCGAATCTGTACCCGATCACGGTCGGCCTCTCCTCCTGGGCCGCACAGGCGCAGAACGGCGGGGCGGGCGCCGGCAGCGACATGCTCGCGCTCGTCGTGACCGGCTCCCTGATCTCGGTTCTTCCCCTCGTCGTGGCCTTCCTGCTGCTGCAGCGGTACTGGCAGAGCGGTCTGGCCACCGGCGGCGTCAAGCAGTAAGGCACGCAGCCCTCGCACCACTCCCCCTTTCCTCGGAGGTTTCCTTCATGGCGGCCCTGCCTGACCGCGTCCTGTTCGGCGCCGCGTACTACCACGAGTACCGGCCCCCCTACGGCACCGAACGGCCCGACGAACGCCTCAAGACCGACCTCGACCTGATGGCCGACGCGCATGTCACCGTCATCCGGGTCGGCGAGTCGGTGTGGTCGACCTGGGAGCCTACGAGCGGGCGCTTCGACCTCGACTGGCTCCAGCCGGTGCTGGACGGCGCCCACGAACGGGGCATCTCCGTCGTCCTCGGGACGCCCACGTACGCGGTACCGCCATGGCTGGCCCGCCAGTACCCGGAGATCACGGGCGAGCGGCGCACCGGCGAGCGCATCGGCTGGGGCGCCCGCCAGGAGGTCGACTTCACCCACCCCGCCTTCCGGTTCCACGCCGAGCGGATCATCCGCAGGATCGTCGCCCGGTACGCCGATCACCCGGCGGTCGTCGGCTTCCAGGTCGACAACGAACCGGGCCTGGAACTCTTCCACAATCACGGCGTCTTCCAGCGCTTCGTGGACCACCTGCGCGACAAGTACGGCGATGTCGAGAGCCTCAATCGCGAGTGGGGCCTGGTGTATTGGTCGCACCGGCTGTCGACGTGGGCGGACCTGTGGTCGCCGGACGGCAACGCGCAGCCTCAATACGACGTCGCCTGGCGGGAGTTCCAGGCCCGACAGGTCACCGAGTTCATCGGCTGGCAGGCCGACATCGTCCGCGAGTACGCCGGGCCCGAGCAGTTCGTCACCACCTGCATCTCCTACAGCCGCCCGGCGGTTGAGGACGACGAGCTGACCGACCGCCTCGACATCGCCTCCGGCAACCCGTACTACGACATGCAGGACGGGCTCCTGCTCCCCGACCCCACGGCAGACGACCACGAGCAGAAGTGGAGGACCACCGGCGTCTGGGCGCTGTACCAGACCGCGGACTGGATGTTCTCCTCGCGCCAGGAACCGTTCCTGGTCACAGAGACCAACGCCGGCTCCATCGGCGAGCCGTGGCACAACCGCCCCGCCTACGACGGCCAGTGGCGGCAGGCCGCTTGGGCACTCGTCGCGCGTGGCGCCCGCATGATCGAGTACTGGCACTGGCACACGCTGCACTTCGGCGCGGAGACCTACTGGGGCGGCGTCCTGCCACACACCGGACAGCCCGGCCGCACCTACTCCGAACTCGCCCGCGTGGGAGGGGAGTTCGGGGCCGCCGGCTCGCTCGTCGCCGGGCTCGAACCGGACGCCGACATCGCGATGGTCTACTCGACGCCCAGCAAGTGGCTCATGCAGAAGTACCCGCCGCTGGCCAAGCCGAACGGCGAGCCCGATCCGGCGGCGTACCACCGCATCTTCGACCCCTTCTACCGTGGCGCCTTCGACGCCGGCCGCCAGGTGCGCATCGTCCACGCCCGCCAGCTGCACGACCCGCGCGGGGAGCGGGAGGGTCTGACGCCCGAGGAGGCCGTCCGCCGCCATCCCACCCTGGTCGTACCGGCGTTGTACGTCGCCGCCGATGCGACCCTCGACTGGCTGGCGGCCTACGCCCACGCCGGCGGCCACCTGGTCCTCGGCCCCCGCACCGGCTACGCCGACCACGAAGCCCGGGCCCGACATGAACCGGCCCCCGGGCGGCTGGTGGAAGCGGCAGGCGTCCAGTACGACGAGTTCAGCAATCTCCTACGTGACATCCCGTTGCGCACCGCGCCCGGCAGCCCGCTGAAGCTGCCGCAGAACGCGACGGCGACGCGCTGGGCCGACGGTCTCACCGTCACCGACGCGGACGTGCTCGCCGCCTACGACCACCCGCACTTCGGCCGCTGGCCCGCGGTCACCACCCGCCGCCATGGTGCCGGCCGCGTCACGTACGTCGGCACCGTGCCCGGCCGCGAGCTCGCCCGGGCACTGGCCGTCTGGATCGCACCGGCCGCCCACGGCGCTTGGCGGGACCTCCCCGCATCCGTCACCGCGACGACCGGCAGGTCCCAAGACGATCGCCGCGTCCACATCATCCACAACTGGAGCTGGGAGCCCGTGAGCGTGCCCGCCCCGGTGGATCTCCGCGACGCCATCAACGGCACCTCTCTGCCCGTGGGGGCAGCTCTGGACCTCGGCCCGTGGGACGTACGCGTGCTCGTCAACGCCGACACCGACGGCGCCCTGACCCCCGAAGCAGGCAACCGCTCGTGAACCCGAACACCACCATGGTCATCCCCGAAGGAGGGGCTATGCAGAGAAGAAGCCTGGGAAAGGCACTGGGAACCTTCATCGCGGCATCAGCGATGCTGGCGGTACCCATGGCCAGTGCGCAGGCATACGACCCGACGGGCGGGATCCTGTACCAGCTCGGAAACGAACCGTGCCTGAAGGGGCGGGGCAACTGCGCGATCTACCCGAAGTCGGCACAGTTGCCGAGCGGACGTCTGGTCGCATCGTTCGAGAAGGCCACTGTCGTGCCGGAGACGGGAAGCGCCGACAGACAGACCCTCCCGGTCTACAAGAGCGACGACCACGGAACGACTTGGCAGCAGCTGTCAGAGGTCAAGGCCCCGGCGTACCTCTCGAACGAGCCCCGGTACGCGAAGTACACGAGCAACTGGACGAACCCGTATCTCTATGTGCTTCCGCAGGACGTCGGGAAGCTCAAGGCGGGCACGCTGCTCCTGGCGAGTGTCGTGTCGGGCGACGACTACTACTACCGAGAGCACAAGGCAGCCGACCCGAACTGGACGCCGTCCAACGACGGAGACCGCAGTGACCTGGCGATCGCCCTGTTCTCCAGCACCGACGAGGGGGTGACGTGGAACGTCGTCAACATCATCGCGACCGGCGGCTGGCAGGGCGGCAGCGCGGGCGCGGTCGGCCAGAACATCGCAGGCGCGAACACGCACAAGCAGGTGGATCCCCTCTGGGAGCCGTACCTGATGGTCTACAAGGGCAAGCTCGTCTGCTTCTACTCGGACGAAAACGACTACATCGGCTTCGATCCGGTCACAGGCGTCCCGAAACTGGACCCGGCGAACGACACCGCCGCGGATTCGCACGGCCAGATCCTCGCCCACAAGACCTGGAACGGCCGCAGTGCGCAGTGGAGCAAGCCCGTGGTCGACGTCGCGGGACTGACCCAGAGCATGGGAGGCGGCAAGACGGAGATCGGAGGCGGACGGCCGGGCATGACGAACGTCGTGCGGACGACGGACGGCACGTGGCTCCTCACCTTCGAGTACTGGGGCGGCGGAACCAACACCAGGTACACGATCGCCGATGACCCGTTGAAGTTCTACCGCGGCTCCCCGACCGGTGAGGCCATCACCTCGCTGCCGGTGGACCCCGGTTCCCGCCCTCTCGCGACCGGCGGCAGTCCGGTCGTCATATGGCTTCCCGACGGGCGCCTGGTCTACAACGCCAGCGGCAGTGGCAACGTCTGGGTCAACGAGAGCGGACGCAGCGACGGCGTGTGGAAGGAGTACCAGACGCCCCTGGGGCCCGGCTACAGCCGCAACCTGCAGTACGTCCAGGGCACCGGCCGCATCGCGATACTCCGCAACCAGGGCACATCGACGATCGCCTACGCCGAGGTCGATCTCGGCCACTCGGACGGCCCCTACTACCAGCTGGTGAACCGCAAGACCCACCAGGTGATCGGCACCGGGGACAAGACCAACGACGCGAACATCGGTAACGGAGACGTTCCCGACGTCCGCCTGGAGGACCCCGGATCGGCGGCGAACACGGACACCCAGTACTGGCACGTGGTGACCGAGCCGAAGGGCGGCACGACGCTGCTGAACAAGTCGGGCGGCCGCGCGGCAGCCATCTGGACGGGGAACGCGACGGTCGGCCAGCGGGTCGGCCAGTGGGTCGACAACAGCCCGACGGGCAGCTGGAACCTCATCGAGACCGCCAACGGATTCTACGAACTGCAGTCGGTCAAGAACACGAGCCTGTACTTGACCGGTGCGTCCGACGGGGCGCCGCTCACCCTGCAGAACACGGTCGGGGACGGCTCGCAGGAGTGGAAGCTCATCCAATAGGCTCCGGCCTTCGGCGACCTGACGCGGACGAGCGATCGGCCCATCTGATCGCCAGGAACGGACTGGTCCTGGCCGGCCGTTCGCGTCACCGCAGCCTCGGTCCACGACTCCGCCGGCGACGAACAGTTGCTGGACGCGTTGGCTGCGGCGCATCGGTGGGGATCGATGTGGAGATCGCACAGAGGGCGGAAGCGGAGGGGTTCCAGCCGTCGCGAAGGCCCCGTTCGCGTCGGCGCCGGTAGTGGGCGTTCGCTCCGGGCGAGGCCTCATGCTGCACGGCTACGCCGACCTGGCGGTGCTCTCCTGAGTTGCTCGCGCCGGCCGGACGGCTGCGGGTGCGGTGCGAGTTCCAGCCGACGATGTCCGCGGCCCGGGCTCGGCGGGCGGCCGAGGACGCCGACAGGGCGGCGTACGCCGACGCGGTGTCGGAGTACGCCGCCCTGGGGCGGGACGAGCTGCGGGAGGCAGGCAGCCCGCGCCGTCATGGCGGTTACTTCGGGTCGCGGTTGAACTTCGAGGTCGACCAGAAGTATCCGAGCACCGCGAGACCCAGGCACCAGACGATCGTGATCCACCCGTTGTTGCCGATCTCGCTGCCGAGCAGCAGCCCCCGCAGCGTCTCGATGGCCGGGGTGAACGGCTGGTACTCGGCGATCGGCTGGAACCAGCCCGGCATCGCGTCGACCGGGACGAAGGCGCTGGAGAGGAGCGGCAGCAGGATCATCGGCAGCGCGTTGTTGCTGGCGGCCTCGGCGTTCGGGCTGATCAGGCCCATGCCGACCGCGACCCAGGTGAGCGCCATGGCGAAGAGCACGAGCAGCCCGAACGCCGCCAGCCATTCCAGGACGCCGGCATCCGTGGACCGGAAGCCGATGGCCACGGCGACGGCGCCCACAAGGACCACGCTCATGATCGACTGCAGCACGCTGCCGACGACGTGCCCGACGAGCACCGAACCGCGGTGGATCGCCATCGTGCGGAAGCGGGCGATGATGCCCTCGGTCATGTCATTGGAGACGGACACCGCGGTCCCGACCACGGTGCCGCCGATGGTCATCAGCAGGATGCCCGGGACGATGTACGCGATGTACTCGGAGCGGTCCGCACCGCCGCCGCCGATGCCCGCGCTCATCACGTCGCCGAAGACGTAGACGAAGAGCAACAGCAGCATGACCGGGGTGAGCAGCAGGTTCAGGGTGAGGGACGGATAGCGCCGCGCGTGCAGGAGGTTGCGGCGGAGCATCGTGGACGAGTCGCGTACGGCGAGGGAGAGGGCGCTCATCGGACGGTCTCCTTGGGCTGGTTGGGGACGGCGGCGCCGCCGGTCAGGGCGAAGAACACGTCGTCGAGGTCGGGGGTGTGCACGGTCAGCTCGTCCGCCTCGATGCCGGCCGAGTCCAGCCGGTCGAGGATGGAGGCCAGCTCGCGCTGGCTGCCGCCGCTGGGGATCTGCAGCGACAGCGCCTCGTCGTCCCTGGTCACCTCGCGCAGGGCTACGGCGGCGGACTGGTACGCGGACGGGTCGGAGAACCGCAGCCGCACGTGCCCGCCCGGGATGAGTCGCTTCAGCTCGTCGGCGGTGCCCTCGGCGGCGATCCTGCCGTCGCTCAGCACCGCGATGCGGTCGGCGAGCTCGTCGGCCTCGTCCAGATACTGGGTGGTGAGGAAGACCGTGACGCCGCCGGCGACGAGCTCGCGGATGATCCCCCACATGTTGTGGCGGCTGCGCGGGTCGAGGCCGGTGGTCGGCTCGTCGAGGAAGATGATCCGCGGGTTGCCGACCAGCGTCATGGCGATGTCGAGGCGGCGCTTCATGCCGCCGGAGTAGGTGGAGGCGGGCTTCTTCGCGGCCTCCACCAGGTCGAAGCGCTCGAGCAGTTCGGCGGCGGTGCGGCGGCCCTCGCTGCGGGAGAGGTGATGCAGGTCCGCCATGAGGAGCATGTTCTCCTCGCCGGTGATCAGGTTGTCGACCGCGGAGAACTGCCCGGTGACGCCGATCGCGGCGCGCACGGCCTGCGGGTCGGCGGCCAGGTCGTGGCCGCCGACGCGGATGTCGCCGGAGCCGGCGTCGGCGGTGATGAGAGTGGAGAGGATCTTGACGACGGTGGTCTTGCCGGCGCCGTTCGGCCCGAGCAGCGCGAAGACGGTGCCTGCCGGGATGCGCAGGTCGATCCCGTCGAGGACGACCTTGTCGCCGTAGGACTTGCGCAGGCCGACGGTGGAGACGGCGGCGGGCGGCTCCTGGTCGTTGCCGCGCCTGGGCGTGGGCATGACAGATGAAGGCACGGGGCCCTCCCGATCGAAGGCTGGAATGGAGTGAACGGTGGACTCTCAGGCGCGGGCGCGGCGAACGTCGATGTTTCCGTAGCGCGTACGGGCGCGGACCTCGACGGTGTCCTCGGACTTCTCCGGGCTCTCGGACGCGGTCAGCGAGTTGTGCACGCGCCCGGAGCCCGAGCTGATGTCGAGCCAGGCGGCGGTGCCCTCGCGCACGCCCACCTCGATGGCTCCGTAGGCGGTCTCCAACTGGACGGTCCCGCGGGTGACTTCGGCGACACGCACCGTGCCGTTCGCGGTGGTGGCCACGACGGAGGCCTGGGCGCGCTCGATGATGATGTCGCCGTTGGCGCCGCTGACCCGCAGGTCACCGGTGACGTCGCTGACGCTGGTGGTTCCGTGCGAGTTCTTCAGGACGGCGACGCCCGTGACCGTGCCGACGCGCATGCTGCCGGAGCTGGTGGTGATCTCGGCGGGGCCTTCGACGCGGTCCACGGTGATGGACCCGTGGGACGCGGTCAGGTGCAGCGGGCCGGTCGTGTCGAGGCGGACGTCGCCCGACGAGGTCTTCACGCGGACCTCGCCGAGGCGCCCGTCGCCGCGCACCTCGGCCCACCCGCCGGTCGCCTCCACCTGGGAGCCCGCGGGCAGTTCGACGGTGACGTCGACGGTGCCGGTGCGCCCGAAGAGGTAGCGCTGCTTGGGCGTCCTGATATGCAGCCTGCCGCCCGAGTATGTGACTTCGGTCTGCTCCGCGGCCCGCACGTCCTGGTCCTTCTTCGGGTCGCGGGGAGCTACGTCCACGACGGTGTCGGTGCGGTCGGCCGCGGCGAACTGGATGGATCCCGCGTCCACGTGGGCGTTGACCGAGATCGGCTGAGGAGTGTCGAACGAAGGCATGGCTGTCCCGTCCTCTTGGGTGTTCGTGGCGTCCCCGCTGGTGGGACGTGGTGTGGGTGAAGTCGGTCCGAGGGGCTGGTCAGTGCACCCAGCCCGTGAAGCTCTGGCCGTGGCCGATGGTCCTGGTCTTCTCGGGCGTACGGGGGGTGGCGGCGCCGCTCGTGTCGACCGCGGCCGATACGGCGCGTACGAGCCATGCGTTGACCGACAGGCCCTCGCTGCCCGCCGCCTCCTCGGCGCGGGTCTTGAGGTGGGCGGGCAGGCGCAGATTGACGCGGGCGGTGCCGCCCTCGTCCGTGTCGGCGGGGACCGGCGCCGGTGCGGGCGCCGGTGCGTCGAGCGGTTCGGTCCGGTCCTCGTGCTGCGGCAGCACCACCACGAAGTCGGGGTCGAGGCCACGCAGTCGTACGTCGACCGAGCCGGGGGCGATTTCACGGGTGATCTCGTCCGTGGCGGCGGACAGCACATTGAGCAGGGTCAGGCGGGTGGCCGACTCCAGCGGCGCGGTCAGCCGCTCGGCGAGCTCGCGGGCTTCGTCACCCCCGGCTTCGGCGGCCACCGCCAGTTCCCTGCGGAGTGTTTCGACGTACGGCGTGAGGTCCATGACGCCATAGTGGCACCACCATGGCACCATCGACAAGCCCGAAGGTGCGATATGTGGCGCGGGGTGGGGCTCCGGGATGGCAGGTCGGTCCGTTATTGCAGGTCAGTGGCCTAGCGAGGTTTGATGGGGTTACGGCGCCAAGTTGTCGCGGGGTGGCGTCAAGCGGTGTCGCGCGGGGCCGGCCGGGCGTCCTCTCAACCGCTCAGGATCAAGTGTTTAGCGTTAAGGCCCGGGAGTCCTAGCTCAGACACCAGCCGCAGAGTAGGTCGCGGGTAGCGTGGCGTGCCCGTCTCCCTGCCCTGATGACCGTCGTTGGCCTGGTCGAATGATCGAGACCAAAGGGGCGGGTGTGCGTTAAGAGCGGTCGCCAGAGGAGCTGTTGGCGAGTTGGACGCTGGTTGACGGCGACTGGGACCTGGTGGCGAACAAGAGCGGGGCGACCCGGCTCGGCTTCAGCCTGTTGCTGAAGTTCTTCGAGCTGGAGGGCCGGTTCCCTGACCTGCTGGAAGAGGTCCCGTCGGCCGCGGTGGCGTCGTCGGCCTGGTGAAGGTCCCGGCCACCGACTTCGCGAAGTACACGCTGGTTGGCCGGACTGCCGAGTACGACCGCAAGCAGATCCGCGAGGCGTTGAAGTTCCGGCCGTCGACGGTCGCGTACGAGAAGGCGCCGGCCGAGTGGCTGGCCGCGGAGGTCTGTCCGGTCGAGTTGGTGGAGGACCGGCAGCGCGAGGCCCTGCTGGTGGAGTGCCGGGCGCGGAAGGTCGAGCGTCCGCTCCCACTTGCCGCGCGCCGCGACGAGCACCTTCTCGACCCGGGGCCGGCCGGGCGGAAGACGCTCAAGGACTTGGTGGCTGAGGCGAAGGCGAACGAGAAGGTGCAATTCGGTCATGAAGCCCCGCGGTCACGGATCTGACCGGTCCACGACGTCGCGCTGATCTTCGAGGTGGACAGTCAGGTCGGGCCAGTGCTCGGACCACCGCGCCAGATCACCCGCGGTCAACGACCACCGTTAGCACAGGGCTCCGTCTGGCAGGAAGCGGACGCATGTCCCCGTGGTCCCGTCGGCCTCGACGGGCTCCAGATCGGTCACTGGGACGCCGCGCTCATAACGCTGGCTCCAGGATCCATTGATACGGCGGTTGGTATGAATCAGCCACTCGCTAAGCGCTGCGACGACGGACATGCCGCGACGCGGATGTCCATCTGGGAGCCGTTCCGCCTCTGGGAGGTCGAAGAACCGAAGGTCCTTCGTCGCCATGACCGGCTTCTTCACCACCCGGCCATGCTCGTCGACCCGAGTGTCGGTGCCTCGTCCGTCATCCTTCACCGACGCAGAGTCGTCGGTATGCAGCGTGACCACGCATCGTCCGCCGCCCCGGCTCGCTGCCTCGTCAGCGGCATAAGCAACGATCTCAAGAACAAGGTGTCCCGGCCCGCCCGGAGCGAACTGTGCTGGTTCCTGACGGATCTGAGTGAGATGGCCCGCGTCCACGGTGCCAGCCCAATCGTGCGTGGTGTTGACCCAAGAGGCCCTTGATCCAAACATCTGACAAGTATCCGTCAGGTCCTCGTTCGGACTGGCGAAATCAACCGCTTAGCAGTGATCGTCAGGGCCGGGCTCGGCGCTCGGCGCGCTCGGCCTGGTCCTCAACGCTGTGGTGCTCTGGACCACCCGGTACATCGACGACGCCGTCGCCCAGCTCCGCGCCGAAGGCCACGAGATCCGGGACGAGGACGTCGCCCGGCTCTCCCCGCTCAAGCACCGCAACCTCAACGTCCTGGGCCGCTACAGCTTCACCGCCTCCACCCCCGGCCGGCGGGGGCCTGCGCCCACTGCGCGACCCGGACGCCCCCGAACTCGACGAGGACGAGGAGGACTGATCACACCCACTGGCGGGCGACTGTCAGCCCGAAGCCGCGCCCGCCGGGGCGTCCATGAATGCCCAACTGGCCACATTCTCCTACTGGTTGTAAGATTTTCCAACCAGTAGAGATTGATGCAATGAACGGGGCCAGTCGATGAGCACACAGAGAGACGGTGCGTCGCCTCGGCGGTGGCACGGTGTGCACAAGGCGCTTGCTGATCCCCTGCGCATCCGGCTCCTGGAGGCGCTCTGGGAGATGCCGCAGTCCGCACGTGAGCTTGCCGACCGCGCCGAGCTTCCGGCTGACCGGCTCTACTACCACCTGGGACAGCTCGAACGGGCCGGGCTGATCGAGATTGCCGAATACCGGCCGCTAGCCCGCGGCAAAGTCGAGCGGGTCTATGCCCCCGCGGTCACAGAACCCCCCAGTGATGCCGCGAGCCCGGAAGAAATGGCCGAGTTCCTCGGCTCGATGCTGGACGCCGCCCGAGCCGACATCAACGCCGCCTACCGGTCCAAGCAGGCCGGCGGCCGCCGAGAGGTCGACGTTCACCGCGGTGCGCTGCGGCTGACCGACGAGGCGCTCGCCGAACTGCGTGAACACATCGCACGCCTCGCCACCCAATTCGGGGACCGCGACACCCCCGGCGTCTGGACACGGGTAGTTATCGCGCTCGTCGACCTGCAAGACCGTCCATCCCCGGACGCCACAGCATGCCTGAGAGGTCGTCATGAATGACAGCGAGGAGCACACGCCCAGCGCGCCGATACGAGCCTCGAACGCCGAGCGCGACCGCGTCGAGGCGCAGCTGCAACATCACTACGCGGTTGGTCGACTGACACTGCCCGAATTTGAAGAACGCGTCGTCGTGGCCTACGAAGCGCGCACCCGCGAGCAACTCGATGCCCTCTTGAGGGACCTGCCGGGCGAGGCGGAAGAGCCTGGGCGACCCGCCAATGTAATCGACTCCCACCTGCTGATCATCCTGCTGTGCTGCTCACCACCTGCGGCGCTCGTCTACTGGCTCGTCTCCCAACGCGCGGCACGGCGAAGAGGCTCACAGCTTCGGGCCCTGGCAAACGGCAACGAGACGTGACCCACGTATGGTGTCCCGTCTCATTGGATCTAGCTCTCGGTCAGTGCTCTGAGCGGGCATGACGCATTGTGCGGTGAGACAGATCGGGGCCGGTGTCTCAGTTCATCGTGGCCGCTGGGTTCGGACTTGAGGCCGTGAGTTCATCGCGTCCGCGGAGGCCACCTCCCTCGTATTGGTCTGACTGATTCCCAATGATGTGTCAACGGGTGGGGCGTAAGGTTCCGCGCATGAAATCGTTGATCACTGCCGTCCGCGAGCATGACGAAGCTGCACGTTTCCTCGCTTGGCCGGGCGATTTCGACCTGGACCGAAGAGACCATGTCGAGGATGTCCACCTCGCCTCGGGCGCCGCGCTGGAGGGGTTCGCCGGCGACGGCGCCGGGGGCACCTACTTCTTCTGCGGCGAAGGTGGCGAGGAACGTCCTGTCCTGTATGCGGACTCCGAAGGAGGTGCGGCGCTCGTTGCGATTGGCCTGCCCGAATTCCTGCGGCTCCTGCTGGTCGCCCCATGGTGGCGCGTCTGCCGAATGTTCACCGCGGAGGAAAGCCACCAGCTCGCGGCTGAGTACCTGGAGGACATGCCAGATCTTGTGCCCCGACGGGACCGTGCCGCCGCAGCCCTTGGCCTTGCCCCTGCTGCTGAAGGGGACGTCTTGGCCCGCTTGCGGGAGGTGGCGCTCGGAATCGGAAAGGACTTCGTCCTGGTCTTCACGCCGGAGAGCGAGCCCTACGATCCTCTCTTCAAGGACTGAACTGCCTCATGGTGGCGGACCGCAGGATCCGTTCACGACATAAGGATTAGCCGGCAGCGAGACGGTGCTGAGGTGGCTGGGCGGCGAAGGTCCGTTGATGACGGATGAGAGCCCACAGCAGTGGTGAGCGGCCTTGTCGGCATCCGTTCCCGCCCATAGCTGGGGCACTCGAGCCCCCTTCGTCGTTCGGTCTCCTGGACCCTGCAGACGACCACGCCGACGTGTCGAAGCGATCTCCGTTCGCTCATCCCAATGAGTGGCCGTGTCGTCGCGGGGCGATGGGCGGCCAATCAGGCAAAGCCACAACCACGGCATGAGCGCTTTCAGCCACGCCCAGGCCCCTGAGTCAGCCGATCGTGCGAAGGACGGGAATCAACCCGCCAACAAGGTAAGGAGCGCTTGAATTGGCCCGTGAGCGGTTGAGTTGGCCGCAGAAGGCCCGCCCTCTTTCTCAGAACCCGCCTTGAACCCTGCGCGATCTCGTGACGGCTTGATTGTCAGTGGCTCGTCGTACTCTCCGGCAGGTGAGAGGACACCTGATAGAGGCACGCGCACTTGAAGCTGCCATGTGCGATGCGCGTCAAGCTCTAGCTGACTATGACGGCACGTTGGAGTGGTTGCTCCGCCCCAATGTGTCCATAGACGGACCACTAGCGACTGAGGTGTGGGTGTTTGACAGCACTTTGACCAAAGTCTTGCTAGTGAATCACCGCTGGCGAGGGTGGGTGCCGCCGGGCGGCAAGGTAGATCCCGGCGAGACGCCGCGCGAGGCAGCTCGTCGGGAACTGTTCGAGGAGACCGGAGTGCAGGCACAGCTCATTGCGACACCGGCGGCCGCCACGGTGCGCTCGTATCACCCCAACCGGACGGCCACCGCAGGCATTTCCTATGTGGCAGTTATCGATCAACGGACGCAGTTGGCGTCTGAAATCGGTCAGTCGGCTGCCTGGCATCGGCTGAATGAGCCATGGCAGGGATGGTTCTCTGACGATCGTCTCCGCATGAAGCAGTGCGCGTTGCGGCTTGGAGATGGCAAGGCGCACTCCTGACGGTCACGCGGCTGTGAGCGCCCGTCCCGGTCGCGGCATCCCGACGGTGGGGTAACTGGGTTGTCGGGTGAGCCGGCGGCTCATGAGCGTGATTGCGGCGAGAGTGAGCATCGCCTCGGAGTGCTCGGGCCGGGTCTCGTAGTCCCGGACGTTTCGGCGTGCGTGCAACAACCAGGCCAGCGACCTCCCCGGTGCAGTGAGTGATTAGCGGTGCCACGGTCCGGAACTGATACGCCGGGCAGATTCCGGCGGTGGCCCGCTGATCATCGTGAGCTTGTCGGCGAGCTGGCTGCCGGTGGGGTACATCGCGGGCATCAGCGGCGAGAATCCAGGCACATCCAGGCCGACCAAGACTTCACCGACCCGCGGATGGACGAGGCCCCGTGGCGGGCGGTGCGGGCCGGTCGGCCGACGCGCACGCCCCCGGCAGGCAACGTTCGCCTGGCCCGTCGCCAGACGAGCCAGGCAGGGTCGTTCAGGGCCTGCGGCCGTGGAAGGTGCGGCGCAGGTCGCTCACCCAAGCGTCGGGGTTCTCCCAGGGGATGAAGTGGCCGCCGTGGTCGTGGGCGTTGACGTTGACGTGGTTGAACCAATCGGCCTGCGGGCCGGTCTTGAATGCCCGGACGCGCTCGTTGGCGGTGTGGATGCCGGGCGGGTTCTCGTACGTGACGAAGGTGAGGCCGACCGGGGCCTGCACGACCGGGGTGCGGTCGTGGGCGGGGGCCCAGGGGTAGCGGTTGGCGTTGGCGTAGTAACGCATCGACGTGGCGATGGAGTTGTTCACCCAGTAGATCGTGGCGTGGGTGAGCAGGTCGTCCTTGCTGAAGACGGACTCGATGTCGCCGCCGTTGTCGCTCCAGGCGTTCCAGCGCTCCAGCAGCCAGGCGAGCAGTCCGGCGGGGGAGTCGCTCAGCCCGTGGGCCAGGGTGGCGCCGTCGAGCATGTGCACGGCGAGGTGGGACGCCGAGCGGTGGTCCAGCTCGATGATGCGGGCGCGGACGTCGGCGGGCTGGTCGTCGATGAGGGGCCGATTCCGGGCGAAGTCCCAGGCGCGGGGGCCGTTGAAGAAGTCGAGCGGCAGCCCGGAGCCGATGTGGATGCCGTACAGCTCGTCGGCGTACTTGTGGCCGAGCTGGCTGGACACGATCCCGCCGATGTCGCAGCCCCCGGCGGCGTATTTCTCGTATCCCAGGGTCTCGGTCATCAGGGTGTGCCAGAGGTCGGAGACCTTCCAGAAGTTAACGTCCGAAAAGCCGGTGAGCGGGCCGGGGAAACCGAAGCCGGGCAGGGACGGCACGATGACGTCGAACGCGTCGGCGGGGTCACCGCCGAAGGCGGCCGGGTCGGCGAGCGGGTCGATCACCTTCGACCAGTGCCAGAACGTCCACGGCCAGCCGTGGGTGAGGATCAACGGGATCGGGCGGGGGCCGTGGCCGGGCTTGCGCATGAAGTGCACCGGGACATCGGCGACGCTCACCTGGTAGTGCTCGTAGGCGTTGATGGTGGCCTCTGCCTTGCGCCAGTCGTAGCCGTCCCGCCAGTAGGCGACCAGCTCACGCAGATAGCTGTCCGGGACGCCGTAGGACCAGTCCCCATTCCCCTCGTCCAACGGCGGACGGGTCAATGTGAGACGTGTGCGCAGGTCATCGA
Source organism: Streptomyces sp. NPDC048415 (assembly GCF_040651675.1). Taxonomy (NCBI): domain Bacteria; kingdom Bacillati; phylum Actinomycetota; class Actinomycetes; order Kitasatosporales; family Streptomycetaceae; genus Streptomyces; species Streptomyces sp. NPDC048415. The sequence continues at coordinate 39,898 of NZ_JBEZKJ010000062.1, forward strand.
GGACCTCGTCGGACACATGGATAGGGGTGGGCTCCAGGGGGAAGGCGTGCGGGGTGGTCATGGCGTGGTTCCTTACCAGGTAGGGGGAAGCGGTGCCGTCGGCCTGTTGGATGGTTGGGCGGCGAGCCGGGCCATTTCAAGGAGTGCGGGCAGCGACGCGGCGAGTGCCTGCCGGTGGTGCGGGTCGAGCAGGGCGGCCAGGCAACCGATGCCCTCCTTTAGCCGCGACTCGACCACCTTGGCACCGGCGCGGACACTCAACGGCTCTGGCTGGACGTCTGAAACACCCTCATGAAACAGTCCGGGGTTGCGAGCGACGACTTCAAGGGCGTGGAATCGCGCGACTGCCCGATGTCCACCTGCGCCGCCCCCGCGGGCTCCCCGTGCCGGACGGGCCAGGGCAAGGTGGCGATCCAGTACCACACCGCCCGCTTCCGCCTTGTGCCCCAACTCGCCAAGGTCCTCAACGTGCCGACCCCCGCCGTACGTAAGCCAGGCTCGGTGTGGACCGAACTGTCCTGGCCCGCGCGTGCCGGCGCCAAACCAGTCGGCCGCGTGCGTCTCGGCTACGCCCGCGCCTCGACCACCCGGCAGTCCCTGGACGCGCAGCTGGACTCCCTCGCCGAGGCAGGGGTCACCTGCGTCTTTTCGGAGAAGATCTCCACCCGGGCCACCAAGCGCCCCGAGTTGGAGGCCGCCGTGAAGCTCGCCGGTGAAATCCGCTCCTCCGGTGTCGCCGTGACCCTCGTCGTCCACGAGCACAAGCGGCTCGGCCGCGGCATCGAACTCGCCATGCTCGCCGAGGAACTGAAGGCGAGCGCCATCGGCCCGGAGTTCCTGACCGGCGAGCTGAAGGGCTCGCACGACCCGTCCGGCATCGTGTTCACCGTGCTCGCCGCGATGTCCGGCATGGAGCGCGGGTACATCCGCGACCGCACCCTCGAAGGCCATGAGTCCGGCCGCAAGCGCCGCAAGACCATTGGGGGCGCGGGCGTTACCGACGGCGACATGCTGTCCATGGCCCTCCATCTGCGCGACCAGGAGACGAGCCTGCGCGACATCGCCAAGGGCCTCGTCATCACCACAGGCGCGAAGAAGGGTCAGCACGCGAATGCTGCGCCCGCCAGTTCAAGGAGGCCGCGCCCGGCACCCCGGCCATCTTCACCTCCACGAGCTCAAGGCTCATCGTCCACGAGCTCAAGCGCCCGGCCCGCAAACGCCGCCGAGCTGATGACGCTCTCCGTCGACCTCCAGGTCGCCGGCGTCCAGCTCGAACTCCTCACCGGCCCGCTCACCGGGATCTACGACCCCAACGGCATGGGCGCCATGTTCTTCGCCATGCTCGCCGTCGCCGGGCAGATCGAATCGCAACTACATCCGGGAGAAGACAAGACTCTAGAGGGCCAGGTCGCCGCCGCGAAACAGGGCAACTCCGGCGGCCGCCCCAAGGTCATCGACGACGACTCGCTCGCCCTGGCGCTGAAGCCTGCCCGCCGCGAGTGGACATCCCACGGACAGGTCCCCGGCCGGGCCTCCGCTGACGCAAGAGGACTTGCCACTCCCACTCCCTAAAAGGGCCGCGGCGACGTGCCGTAGGAGGTAGTCCCTACCTGGCGGCGTGCCAGCACCCGGCGGGTTGGCCATCATGGAGTGGTCCGCCGGTATCCGCGGAGGTCCGTCGGTATCCGCGCTCACCCCAAGCGTCCGAGCAGGAAGGAAGACCCATGGAGCCCTTCCCGCCGATTCCGCTCGCCGAATGGCGGGACTGCAAGGAGACACTGCACCGGTTCACTCAGGTCGTCGGCAAGATCCGGCTCGCCGCAAGCCCCCGGCGCAACCACTGGTGGAACGTCCCCTTCCACCTCACCGGACGTGGCATCACCACGCGTCCGATGGGGCGAGCCGACGGTACCCCGTTCACCATCGACTTCGACTTCGTCAGCCACCATCTCGTGGTCGTTTCCCTGGACGGCAGACAGGTGTCCTTTCCGCTCCCCGGCCAGTCTGTGGCGTCCTTCCACCGCGCGACCCAGGACGCTCTGGCCGCACTAGGCGTGCGGGTGGACATCCCCGTCCCTCAGCCGTTCGACCTACCGGACGCAGCCCGGCCGTTCGCCGAGGACACCGAACACGCGGCTTACGATCCCGTGCAGGTCAACCGCTATTGGCGGGTCCTCAGCCGGGTGGCGCTGGTGCTCGAGGAGTTCGCAGCCGGCTTCTCGGGGAAGGCCAGCCCCGTGCACCACTTCTGGCACACATTCGACATCGCCCACACCAGGTTTTCCGGGCGGCACGTCGACCAGCCGCCGGAGGCCGACCCGGTGACCCGGGAGGCGTACTCCCGCGAAGTGATCAGCTTCGGCTTCTGGTTCGGGGACGACACGTTCCCCGAGCCCGCCTTCTACTCCTATACCGCTCCCGAGCCCCCGGGGCTGGCGCAGGAACCGCTCGCCCCCGGATCCGCCCGGTGGACGGAGCTCCATGGCAGTCATCTGGCTGTGCTCCGCTACGACGACGCCCGCACCGAAGCCGACCCACGCGCCGCCGTGCTCGCCTTCTACGACAGCGCCTACCGGGCCGGAGCCAGGCATGCCGACTGGGACGTGGCCGGGCTGGCCTGCCCCGAAGGGATCACAGACCCGCGCCTGGCGCCTCCTCCCGCCTGATCCGGAGGCCGTTCGTCCTGGCGAGAGGTCCCCCGCCTCGCGTGACGGAGGCGAGCGCACGCAGGCCAACCCGGACGTGCCCCATGAACGCCGCTGCCTCGATGTTGTGACCCTGAACGTCGCCGATGGACATCCCAAGGGGTTGGTCGTCCCCATGCCTTCGTCGGGCATCTTGAAAGCGTCGTACCAGTCTCCGCCCGCATTGAGGCCGTGGCAGGCCGACGCGTTGTACGGCCACACGGAATCCGGGCCCGGTCGGCACGTCCCAGGGAAGCATGCCGCGCTGCAGCGAGAGAGATGACCAACTCGCCCTGTGAGCGCTGGAACTCCGTACGCTCATGCACCTGAGAAGGCAGCGACCCCGAGTCTGTCCGGCGGCTCGTCGCCGTCGCCCGTTGGGCGCTTGCGGGACATCGACCACCCCGGTGCAAAACTGCGCTCTCAAGGCCAAAGACCGAATGGCGACACCGCGCTCGTCCGGCAGATCGGCGCTGATCCCGCGGACGCACAGCTGAGCCCCCTTGGGCACCGCCGATGCCGAGGACCGGCGAGTCCCACCCAGGGCCTTTAGCCATCTACGCCGGGCGCTCCTGCCCCTGGGTGTTCGGGCACCTTACGGCGAGGGCCGCAATGTCGTCGTCGAGCCTTCCGCCGCTGTAGCGGAGCAGGTCCTGGTGAAGCCGGTCGAGCAGCTCGCGGGGCATTTCCAGTCCCTGCCGACCCATCCAGTCCGGCAGCGGGAAGAACTCACCCGTGCGGTCCCGGGTCTCCGACACGCCGTCGGTGTACAGCAGCAGCTGGTCACCTGGGGCGAAGGCGATGGTGTCCACGCAGTAGTAGTCACCGATGAGCGCTGCGAGGTTGAGAGGCGGCGAGGCGATGGTGGGATCCAGGACGCGGATCTTCCCGTGATGCGCAAGCAGCGGCGGCGGGTGCCCGCAGTTGAGAAGTCTGACCTGGCCGCCGCCGTGCGGGATCTCGACGATGAGAGCGGTGGCAAAGCGCTCGGGCAGATCCTGGCCCGGAAACGCGGCGCTGTGGCGGGCGATGCTGGTTTCCAGGCGATGGACGATGCCCCGCAGGTCGGGTTCGTCGTACGCGGCCTCCCTGAAGCAGCTGATCACCGCCGAGGCCGCCCCTACCGCGGACAGGCCTTTGCCCCGAACGTCGCCGATGAGCAGACGGACCCCGTGCGGTGTGCCGGCCGCCTCATAGAAGTCTCCCCCGATCCGGGAATGCTCCTGGGCCGCCAGATACAGCGACTCGAGCTCGATGTTCCCGATGCGGCGTGGCAGGGGGCGCAGCAGCACCTTCTGTGCCGCGTCGGCCACGAGCCGGACCTGGAGGAGCATTTCCTCCCGCTGGAGCCGGACATGGCTCGCGTAGGCGGCCGCCAAGGTGACCGCGATGATCGCGGCCGCCGTGTAGGGCGTCCCCAAGTCGGTGTAGGCGAAGCCGAGGCCGATCATGACCAGCAGGCAGAACGTCCCCAACAGGATCGTGGGGAGCACGGGCCACATCGCGGCGGCAAGGGCGGGTGCGGCGGGCAGAAGGCGGCTGAAGGCGATCTCCCTCGGCGTGGCGAATGCCAGGCCAGAGATGAGGACGGTCAGGATCACCGGCGACAGCAGGGCAACGCCCCACCGGCCGCCATAGAGGGGACCACGACGTCGCAGCCGTCCTGACATGATCACAAAATGCATCATATCGGTCGAAGCGGGCATCGAGCTCTGCCGGAGCATGAACTGCGTGCGCGGTGATCAGCTTGGAAAGCTGCATGCATGCGCCCCCTGGGCAGGCTGCGCCCGGCTCACGCGAACAGGTACGAACGAGTGCGCGACGCCGCGGATCAGGACGCCGCGATCTGCTTCAAAGGGCGGTGGACACCGCCGCGACCAACCACCCCGAAGCGCCGGCCACCTGTGCCAGACGCCGTGCGCCGCATGCCCGTGCGGTCGTCCGAGCCCGAGCCCGGTCGAGAGCACTCCTCGCGCGGCCCATGGCCACTCGGGATCACCAGTGCTAGAAAGGTCACATGGCGAATCGTTTCGCCGATTTCCGACGCCTATCCATCAGGCCACTGGTCAGCAAGAGCCCGCGAAGCGTCGCGGGGCAGGTCTTCCTGCTCCAGGTGGCCGTGGTAGTGCTGCTCGTGGCCTGCGGCGTGCTCGCCCTCGCCCTGCAGTCACAGCGGGACACCAACGCCGAGGCCAAGCGCCGCTCCCTGGCCGTGGCAGAGACCTTCGCGCACTCACCCGGTGTCCTGGCGGCGCTGCAGGCCCCCGACCCGAGCAAGATTCTCCAGCCGCTCACCGAGGTGGGGCGCAGGGCCGCCGGCGTCGACTTCATCGTGGTCATGGACACCAAGGGCATCCGCTACACCCACCCCCTGCCGAACCTGATCGGAAAACGGTTCGTGGGCACCATCGGGCCGTCGTTGGCGGGGAAGGTCTATACGGAGAGCGTCCATGGCCCGCTCGGCCAGGAGGTGCAGGCCACCGTCCCCATCGAGAACCCCGGCGGCAAGGTGGTGGCCCTCGTCTCCGCGGGGCTGAAGGTCAAGAACGTGACCAATGAGGTGGCCCGCCAACTGCCGATCATTCTGGGCGCCGGGGCCGGGGCGCTCGCGTTGGCCACCGGCGGGACGGCACTGGTGGGCAGGCGGCTGCGACGGCAGACCCACAGCCTGGCCCCGGGCGAGATGACCCGCATGTACGAACATCACGACACGGTGCTGCACTCCGTGCGCGAAGGTGTCCTCATCGTCGCCGGCGACGGGCGGCTGGTGCTGGCGAACGACGAGGCCAGACGGCTGCTGGAGCTGCCTCCGGACGTCGAAGGACGGTTCGTGTCGGAGCTGTCGAGCCTCGACCCGGAGACGATGGAGCTGCTCGTCTCCGGGCGCGAGGCCACCGACGAGGTGCACTTCGCCGGAGAGCGGCTGCTGGCGGTCAACCAGCGGCCCACGGATCGCGGCGGAGGTCCCAAGGGAACGGTGGTGACGCTGCGCGACTCCACCGAACTGCAGGCGGTGACCGGCAGGGCGGAGATCGCACGGGAGCGGCTCAAGCTGCTGTACGACGCCGGGCTCGGCGTCGGCACCACCCTGGACGTGCTGCGCACCGCCGACGAGCTGGCACAGGTCGCCGTCCCCCGCTTCGCCGATTTCGTCACCGTGGACCTGGCCGACGCCGTGCTGCACGGCGAGGAGCCGGCCCGCACGGCAACGGACATGCGGCGCACGGCCGTGTGCGGCATCCGGGACGACCATCCGCTCTACGAGAAGGGCCGACTGATCGACTTTCTGCCGTCCACGCCCCAGGCGCGCGGCTTCGGCAGCGGCCACTCCGAGTTGGTGACCGACCTGTCGACCGCCACGGGCTGGCATGCGCAGGACCCGGAGCGCACCAAGGCGATCATTGACTACGGCATCCATTCCCTCATCGCCGCACCGATCCAGGCCCGCGGCGTCGTCCTGGGCATGGCCAACTTCTGGCGTTCCAAGCAGCACGAGCCCTTCGACGAGGAGGAGCTGTCGCTGGCGGAGGAACTGGTGGCCCGTGCCGCGGTCAGCATCGACAATGCCCGCCGCTACACCCGCGAGCACGCCCTGGCGGTCACCCTCCAGCGCAGCCTGCTGCCGCGGGCCCTGCCCGAGCAGAGTGCCCTCGACATCGGTTACCGCTACCTCCCCGCCCAGTCGGGCGTGAGCGGAGACTGGTTCGATGTGATTCCCCTCCCGGGGAGCCGGGTGGCGCTGGCCGTCGGCGATGTCGTCGGCCACGGCCTCCACGCCGCCGCCACGATGGGACGGCTGCGGACCGCGGTGCACAACTTCTCCACCCTGGATCTGCCGCCCGACGAGTTGCTGAGCCACTTGGACGACCTGGTGGGTCGCATCGACCAGGACGAGGCCGGTACGGAGAGCGCGATGGACGTCGTGGGCGCCACCTGCCTGTATGCGATCTACGACCCAGTGACGCGCCGCTGCGTCATGGCGCGTGCCGGCCATTTGGCGCCCGCGCTTGTCCACCCCGACGGAACCGCCACTTTCCTGGACCTGCCGACCGGGCCTCCCCTCGGCCTCGGCGGCATGCCGTTCCGGACCGCCGAGCTGGAGCTCGCGGAGGGCTCTCAGCTCGTTCTCTACACCGACGGCCTCATCGAGGACCGCAGGCGCGACCTGGACGTGGGAATGGAGCTGCTGCGCACTGCGCTGGCGGGCCACCCCCACCGGGCGCCCGAGGAGACCTGCCAGGACGTGCTGGACGAGCTGCTGCCCTGCCGTCCCAAGGACGACGTCGCCCTGCTCGTTGCCCGCACCCGGGCGCTGCCGCCCGACCGGATCGCCGACTGGGATGTGCCGCCGGACCCGGCCGCCGTCGCGAGGATGCGCGACGCCGTGTCCCGAAAGCTCGGCGAGTGGGGCCTGTCCGAGCTCGACTTCAGCACGGAGCTCGTCCTGAGCGAGCTCGTCACCAACGCCATCCGCTACGCCTCCGAGCCGATCCACGTACGGCTGATCCACGACCGTACGCTGATCTGCGAGGTGGCCGACGGCAGCAGCACCTCGCCGCACCTGCGGTACGCCGCGACAACGGACGAGGGAGGCCGCGGCCTGTTCCTGGTGTCGCAGATAACCGAGCGCTGGGGCACCCGGTACACCCTCCAGGGCAAGGTGATCTGGGCCGAACAGGGACTGCCGGAGACGCAAGCACCGGCGTGAAGACGATTCGGCCTGACGACCTCGTGGACGGTTGGCACTGACTGCCAAGAGACGTCGTCGTTCAGCCGGTTGTGGTGAGGAACCTGGCACGTACTGCGATACAACGTACTGCGATCGCCCGATGCCGACGGAATCCCGGGCTTGTCGAAGCACACATTGATTCCAGTAGCCAGGGCTGCCGGACGGATCGCTTCCGGGGCCGTCCTGAGACTGGAGCCAAGCTTCGACGCGGTCAATATGCCTGGTCTGGTCCTGTAGGCAGGGCCAAGTGCGCCAAGTCCTTGGGGGGCGGGGACGTCACTGGCCAAAGTGGGACGGCCAGCCCGTCCGCGACCGCGGCCGGAGCGTCGGTGAGGTTCATGCGTGTGCGCAGACGGCTGTAGAAGTCCGTCGGTCCCAGCCGTGCCGCCCGCAGCCGAATGGGGGCCGCATAGACACCGATCCAGTCTCCTGGCTCCAGGACGCCGCGCAGTTGGCCGTCAATGCTGACGGCGGCCCGTCCCGAGCGCTCCAGGACGCGCAGCACGATGGGCTCATCGGGTGCGGCGACGACCGAGCGATCGAACGTCATGTGCGGAGCGACGGGCGTGAAGACAAGCGCTTCCGCGCGGGGCGAGACAACCGGGCCACCCGCCGCGAAGCTGTAGGCCGTCGAACCGGTCGGAGTGGCGACCAAGAGCGCGTCAGCGGAGTAGGAGGCGAGCAGTCGGCCACTGATATAGACACCGACAGAGACCTGCCGGTCCCGGGACAGTTTCTCCAGAACGACGTCGTTGAGGGCGACGACGTCCAGGGCCACCCCCCAGTCGCCGCCGGTTTCACAGTCGGTATGCGCCTTCGGAGGTGGCGCGAGGGGACCGCGGCCGTACTCCAGCAGCGACTCCATATCGGCGGGAATCTTCAGCAGGCATGATGCGCGGAGCGTCAGCAGCATCCGGCTTTCGATGGTGATCCGGCCGGCGTGCACAGCATCCAGCGCCGTGTGAATCGCGGTGACGGGCACCTCCGTCAAGAAGCCCACTCGGCCGAGATCGATGCCGAGAACCAGGGCGTCGTTCTCGACTGCCACATGGGCGCCGCGCAAGAAGGTACCGTCGCCACCCAGGGTGACGATCAAGTCGGGATCGCCGGCTGACTCGACTTCCTCACGAGCGTAGTGACGCGGGCCCCTTTCCCACACGTCGATGTCCGCGCACTGCAAGCCACGCCTCGCACACCACGCGCGAACACCGCGAGCGGCGTCGACGGCCTCTGCCCGGCCTCCGTGCACGACCAGGCCCACACGCTTTACGGTCATGTCCGCCTCCCGGCCTACACGGTCGTGTCGTCCCTTGGGCCAGACAAAAGGCCACCGTCAACCAGAAAGGGATACGCGCAATTCGAACCTACAGGTTTTCAGGCAGCGAATCCCACGTTGGTCACGTACTCGTACTGGCCCCACTGGCTGCCCAGATCCACGATCTGCTCCACCCAAATGCGTCATCCAAGGCCTGGGCGTCATTGTGTGCCCAGGCCTCTACCATCCGGTCCACAGTTACGCACGTTGAAGCTTCTGTATTCCACGATCCGTTACGTGGCCGGGGTACCTGGGACTGGTTCAGTGGGTGGATCTCGACACGCGTGCCTCGGCCAGCTGCGTTCAGACGGCCGAGGAGGTAGCGGGCCACGTTGTGGCGGCGCACCGTGCGGTATGCGGTCTCGATGCGTTCGAGGTTCTTCTTCGAGGGGGAGCGCTTGCCCTCCAGCCATGCGTTCAGAGTGCGGTCGGCGACCGTCAGGCCCGCGTTGCGGGCGGCCTGGCGGGCGTGGTCGGTGCGGGTGAGGTAGTGCAGCCGGGCCAGCAGGCCGCGCCGGGTGGTGAGGGGATGGCGACGTAGCCGGCGAGGGTGTCGAGTTGGCGGGCGGCTGCCTCATGGACTTTGATGCCGCGAGCGCCGTATTTCCCGAAGTCGTGGTTCCTCTCCGGCATTCGGGTTTCCTCCTGCGGCTGCTCCCGATTGGTTTTTCTGAGGTTGCCAGAACACGGTGAATACCGTAATTTCCGTTCCCTCTCGGCGAGTTCGGCGTCCCTGGCGTGTGGTGCAGAGGGAGTGAATTCCTTGTGCGCTCGCCTGGACTGGTAGCGGGTGGGCGTCGGCGCCGGTGACACACTCCAGCCTGCCGGAGCCTCCGGGGCCGAGCAGGTTCAGCGTTTCGGCGTCCAGCGCGGTGGGGTAGCGCAGGGCGGCAGCGATGGTGGTCGCATGTTCGTGTCTGGGCCTCGGCCAGGGGGCATCGTCGAACGGACCGGCGGCCGGCGGGAAGGCCGACAGCAGCCAGCGCGTGGAGGCGGCGATAACGGGCGAGAGATCACTGGGAATGGTGGACCGCCCTGTGCACGTGCCCCTGCCTGGACGTGATGCAGTCGCGAGGACTGGCGCGCCCGGGGTGGGCGTGGCAGGTCCAACGTAAGGCGGCCCTCCGGAGCGGGCTTCAGGACGTACGTCACTGCCGGGGGGTGTGTTCCTGGCCGCCCGCGGCCATGCGGGCAGTGGGCGCGCCCTGCGTTCCGCAGCTGGGTCTCGGCGTCGGTGTGCCGCTGTTTGCTGGGCCGGGCCGAGGCGGGCTACGACTCGGGGCGGGCCGGTGAGCAGCGGCGGCGCCGCGTGACGTGGGGCAACGGGGTGGCGGGGGTGGGTGTGGGTGCCGGGCCGTCGTCCGGGCGTTCGGTGTCCGGGGGGGGCGGGCGGTGTCGCCCGGTGTCACAGGCCGAGGGAGATGGCCAGGCGGGTGAGTTCGGCGGTGGTGTTGATGTTGAGCTTGGCGCGGA
>NZ_JBEZKJ010000063.1:0-49812 GCF_040651675.1 Streptomyces sp. NPDC048415
GGTCGCCCTGTCCAAGCTCGTCAACAGCCTCAAAGGCGTCAGCTCCCGATACCTGCGCGCGGAGTACACCGGCCGGATCAACCGGATCGGCACGGACTCGGTGTTCTGGTCCCCGTCCTACTTCGCGGGATCCTGCGGCGGCGCCCCCCTGAGCATCGTCAAGGACTACATCGAGAACCAGAAGCGCCCAGCCTGACCGTCACCACGCAGGCGCAGAGATCTCCGGCACTTCGCGCCTCCGGGCCCAGGATCGCATTCCCCCCCGGCCTGAAGACCGGGATTCCCTGCGAAGAACAAGGGATGGAAGGCGAAAAGCGCTCTCCCGGTCGGGTCGGCCGGGTTCACACCCCGGGCTCCGGGTACTCGCGGCTAGGCACTGTCCGGAGCAGCCGCCGGTTGCCATCGAGGGATGTGAGGTCCATGGCCGACTCCGACCGCAGCACACTGCCCCTACCCGACTACGACCATCTGCCCCTCGGGGGCCTGGAGAGCCGCGTTCGCGCGCTCAACGCCGAGGAGGTGGAGGAACTGCTCGCGTACGAGCGGACGCATGCCGACCGCCTGCCGGTGACGGAGGTGCTGACGGCGCGCCTCGAGCAGCTGCGCGAGGGTGCCGAACCGACGTCCGGCGACCCCGGTGCCATACGGCCCGAGCAGCGGGCCACTCAGGCGGGCTCGCCGGTTTCACCAGCGACGTCGCCGGAGCCGAGCAGCCCGCCGCCGCACGGCACACCGGATCAGCCGGGCCGCCCCAAGGGCAATCGCACCTGACCACATGTCCACGGCGAGGCGCCCGCTGTCAGGCGCCCGCCGCCTCACGCGAGATCCGCTCGAACTGCGCCCCCATGGCCTCGGAGAGCGCGTGGGCCGCCGACAGCGGACGGACCATGACCATGAGGTCGTCGATCCTGCCGTCCTCGTCGAAGTGCAGGAAGTCGCACCCGTCGATCTCCTTGTCGCCCACCTTCGCCCGGAAGACCAGGGCATGGTCGCGACCGTCGGCGCCGGCGATCTCGCGCACGTAGCGGAAATCGGTGAAGACGCGGGAGACCGCCCGCAGGATGGCCGCGGTGATCGCCTTGCCGGGGTAGGGCTTGAAGGCGACGGGACTGGTGAACACGACGTCGTCGGCCAGCATGTCCTCGATCGCGGCGAAGTCTCCGGCTTCCACGGCCTTGCGGAAGGTATGCATGAACGCCCCGCCCCACTCTGTCCACTACTTGATCAGGTGCGGATGAGACTAGCCGAGCAGCCGTCCGGCCTCCAGGTATCGGGGCCGGCATTTCCCGCTGCCTCGTCTCATTGGTTGTCCTATGCCTGCAAGCGGGTTTCCTATTGGTCACCTGTGTGCGACACGCCCTAACGTCGAGGACATCGCCGCCCTGACGTGCTGGATGGAGAGCGCGAGGGCGTACGACCGGAATCAGCTGCCAGGTCCCTCGGGGCCCGCACCCTCGGAGAAACGCACCATGTCGAAGATCCTTTTCGTGATGACCGGCGCCGACCACTGGACGCTCGCCGACGGCACCCTGCACCCGACCGGCTTCTGGGCCGAGGAGGCCGTCGCCCCGTACGAGCTGTTCAAGGCGGCGGGGCACGAGGTCGTCGTCGCCACGCCGGGCGGTGTCCTGCCGAGCGTGGACAAGGGCAGCCTGGCGCCCGAGGTGAACGGCGGCCAGGAGGGCGCCGACCGGATCGCCGACGCCCTCGCGTCGATCGTCGAGTTCCAGCGGCCGATCAAGCTGGAGGGAGTGGACGTGGACGGCTACGCGGCGGTCTTCTACCCGGGCGGACACGGGCCGATGGAGGACCTCGCGGTCAACGCCGACTCCGGCCGGCTGCTCACCGACGCCCTGGACTCGGGCAAGCCGCTGGGTGTGGTGTGCCACGGCCCGGCCGCGCTGCTGGCGGCGCGGCGCGAGGACGGCGGCAACGCCTTCGCGGGCTACCGGGTCTCCGGCTTCACCAACACCGAGGAGGCGCAGGCGGGTTTCGCCGACAAGGCCAAGTGGCTGCTGCAGGACCGGCTCGTGGAGGCGGGCGTCGACTTCCAGGAGGGCGAGCCGTGGGCCCCGAAGGTCGTCGTCGACCGCAACCTGGTCACTGGCCAGAACCCGGCCTCCTCCGCCCCGCTCGCCGCCGAACTGCTGACGAAGCTGGCCTGAGGGACTCTTGGCCGAGTACACCTAGCCGTCATCGCCGCGCGGCGCCGCCGCCGTACCGCGCACCTCGAGAACCGGGTCGGCGAGGACGAGCGCGGCCGGGCGAGCGGGGTCGGCGATCCGGTCGAGCAGGCACTGGGCGGCGCGGCGGCCGACGTCGTGGCCGGCGTTGTCCACGGTGGTGAGCCACAGGTGTCGCAGGCGTGCCAGGTATGTGTTGTCGTAGCCGACGAGGGAGAGGTCGCGCGGCACGTGGAGGCCGAGTTCCTCGGCGGCCGACAGGGCGCCGACACAGGCGATGTCGTTGAACGCGAAGACGGCGGTGGGCCGTTCGCGGGCGCTGAGCAGCCGGACCGTTGCGCGGTAGCCGCCCTCCTCGGTCAGGTCGCCCTGCTCCACGACCGCTGTCTGGCCCAACCCGTGTTCGCGCATGACCGCCTCGAAGCCGCGCCGGCGCAGCTCGCCGACCCTGCCCTGCCCCGCGATATGGGCGATGCGCCGGTGGCCGAGGTCAATGAGGTGCTCGGTGGCGAGGCGGGCGCCGTGCTCGTCGTCATTGGCGACGATGTCCACGCCGGGCAGTTCCGGTTCGCGGGCGCCCGCGACCACGGTCGGGATCCGCCCCGCGGCCGTACGCAGCGCTTCGGAGACCGGGAGCGTGCCGACGGCGATCAGACCGTCGACCCGCAGGTCCATGAAGGTACGGGTGAGGTCCTCGCCGAGGCGCCGGCTGAGGTGGCCGTCGGCGAGCAGCATGTGCAGGCCGGAGTCGTGCAGCCGAGAGTTCAGGCCGTCGAGCAGTTCGACGAACCAGGGGTTGCGCATATCGTTGAGGAGCACGCCGACGGTGCGGGTGCGCCGCTCGCTGAGGCTGCGCGCGGCGGTGTTGGGCCGGTAGCCGAGCTCCTCGACGGCGGCCAGAACGGCCTGCCGTTTCTCGTCGCGGACCTGATCGGAACCGCGCAGCACGAGGGAAACCAGCGATTTCGACACTCCGGCCCGCTCGGCGACGTCGCGGATCGTCGGCGCTCTCATGGTCTGGACCGTTCCACACACGATGGGGCGGTGTCAAAGGTGTTGACACCTCCAGGAACGCGGTTCAGTGTGAGTCACGCAGGATTTGGACCGGTCCAAAGAGGGGCAGTCATGGTGCGTACGGTCGGCGTCGCGGTGGTGGGGTTCGGCTGGATGGGGCGGGTGCACACCCAGGCGTACGTCCGCGTTCCGCACCATTTCCCGGGGCTGTTCGTACGGCCCGAACTGGTCACCGTCGCCGATGAGGTGCCCGGCCGCGCCGAGGAGGCCGCCGAGCAGTACGGGTTCTCCTCCGCCACCCGCGACTGGCGCACGGTGGCCGCCGACCCGCGGGTCCAGGCGGTGAGCATCGCCGCGCCGAACTTCCTGCACCGCGAGATCGGCGTCGCCATGGCCGAGGCGGGCAAGCACATCTGGATCGAGAAGCCGGTGGGCGTGAGCGCCGAGGATGCCCGAGCCGTGTCGGACGCGGTCGCCAAGGCCGGGATCCAGGGCACCGTCGGCTTCAACTACCGGTGCGCGCCCGGCGTCGCCGCCGCCCGGGAACTGATCGCCACCGGCGAGATCGGCACCGTCACCCATGTCCGCGTCCGGCTCTTCAGCGACTACGCGGCACATCCACAAGGGGCGCTGACCTGGCGATACGAGCGGGAGCGCGGCGGCAGCGGGGTGCTCGGCGACCTGGCTTCGCACGGCGTCGACCTCGCGCGGTTCCTGCTCGGCGAGATCGCGGCGCTGACCGCAGACACCGCGATCTTCCTGCCACAGCGGGCCCGCCCGACGGGCGCCACCGCCGGTCACGCGCGTGCCGCGGGCGGCGAGCCGGGCCCGGTCGAGAACGAGGACTACGTCAACTGCCTGTTGCGCTTCGCGTCCGGCGCGCGGGGTGTCCTGGAGGCGTGCCGTGTCTCGGTGGGCGAGCAGAACAACTACGGCTTCGAGATCCACGGCACCAAGGGCGCTCTCTTCTGGGACTTCCGCCGCATGGGCGAGCTGGGGGTCAGCCGGGGCGCGACGTACCAGGACCAGCCGGTGAGCACGGTGTATGTCGGTCCGGGACACGGGGAGTACGGCGCATTCCAGCCGGGCGCGGCCAACAGCATGGGCTATGACGATCTGAAGGTCATCGAGGCGCACAATTTCCTGCGGTCCATCGCTGACAACACGCCTCACGGCGCGACGCTGGTTGACGCGGTTCACAGCGCGACCGCGCTGGATGCCATGTCACGCTCCGCCGAGCAGGGAACGTGGGTTTCACTGGCGTGAGCGCTCCCTGAGTTCACATCGGATCAGCGCGCCGTCCGACTTTCTGTTATCGGCCGCGTGCCACGACGTCTCCTGTGCGTAGGCGTCCCCAGGCACCCGACCGTGAAGGAACGAAGTCAGTGACAGCACAGATCAGTCGCCGGAACATGCTGAGGATCGCCGGTGCGGCCGCGAGCGCCGCCGGGACCGGCACGGCCCTCGGGGCGGCTGCGGCATCGGCGGCGGCCAGGGCCCTCGCGCACCCCGGGATGCTGCACAGCCAGGCCGACCTGAACCGCATGGCGGCCAAGGTGAAGGCGGGCGCGCAGCCCTACACGGCCGGCTTCGCCAAGCTGACGGCCAACGCGCATGCGCAGAGCACCTGAAAGGCCAACCCGCTGGCCACCGTCTACCGGGGGTCCGGCACCCCCGAGAACTACGCCACGCTCTACAACGACATCCACGCCGCCTACCAGAACGCCCTGCGCTGGCACGTCACGGGCGACACCGCGCACGCCGACACGGCCCGCGACATCCTCAACGCCTGGTCGGCCAAGCTCACCAAGCTCGACGGCAGCGCGGACCGGTTCCTCGCATCCGGCCTGTACGGCTACCAGTTCGCCAACGCCGCCGAGCTGATACGCGGCCACGACGGCTTCGAACTGCCCCGCTTCCAGAAGATGATGCTCGAGGTCTTCCACCCGCTGAGCGAGGACTTCCTCGCCCACCACAACGGCGCGTACATCACCAACTACTGGGCCAACTGGGATCTGACCAACATCGCCTCCGTGCTCGCCATCGGCATCCTGTGCGACGACCGCGCCAAGGTCGACCGCGCCGTCGACTACTTCAAGCACGGTGCGGGGATGGGCTCCATCAAGCACGCCATCCCGGTCGTGTACTCCGGCACTCTCGCCGAGTGGGCCGAGGCGGGCCGCGACCAGGGCCACGCCCTGCTGGGTGTCGGTCTGATGGGCACCATCTGCGAAATGGCCTGGAACCAGGGCATCGACCTGTACGGCTACGACGACAGCCGTTTCCTCAAGGGCGCCCAGTACGTGGCCAAATGGAGCATGGGCGGGGACGTGTCCTACACCTCGTACACGCGGAAGAAGGGCGCGCCCGGCGTCTGGTCGGGCACGGAGACCGCTTCCGCGGCGGCGCCCGTGGACCCGGCGATGGCCCGGCCGATCTGGGCCATGATCGCCAACCACTACACCAGGCGCCGGGGGCTGGACGCGCAGTACCTCACGCGGATCGCCGCCCGGTTCGCGCCCGAGGGCGGCGGCGGGGACTACGGCCCCAACAGCGGCGGCTACGACCAACTCGGTTTCGGCACCCTGGCCTTCACCCGGAGCCGGGCCTCCGCGGCCGAGACGACGGCGTCGCCCACGCCCGCCGCCACCGCGTCCGGCGCCGCGGGCTCCGCCAGCGCGTCCGCCGCCCCCTCATCCTCGGCGAGCCCGCTCGGCGGGAAGGGCGACGACCTGGCAGCCACCGGCTCCTCCGACCTCCCCGCGTGGACCGCCGCAACCGGTATCACCGCCCTCGCCGGCGGGCTGCTCCTGCTGCGCCGGCGCGGCAGGGCCCGACGCGGCACCGAGCAGTGAGGCAGACCGGCTCACGGGCGGACGAGCAACTGGAACTCGAACGCGTACCGGGAGGCGCGGTAGATGTGGGTGCCGTACTCGACCGCGCGGCCGGTGTCGTCGTAGGCCGTGCGCTCCATGGTGAGCAGGGCGGTGCCCTCGGGCTCGTCCAGCAGGCCGCCCTCCGGCGCCGTCGCCGAGCGGGCACCCACGCACTGGCGGGCGCTGTGCAGAGTGATGCCGGCGGCGCGCATCATCCGGTACAGGCCGGTCGACTCCAGCCGGGCGGTGTCGACGTCCAGCAGTCCCTGCGGGATGTAGTTGCACAGGGCGGCCACGGGCCCGCCGTGGGTGAGGCGCAGCCGCTCCACGCGGTGCACGCCGCCGCCCTCGGTGATGCCCAGGGCGGCGGCGGTCTCGGCGGACGCCGGTTCGATCCGGTTGAGCAGCACACGGGTCGTAGGGCTCTGCCCGGCGCTCTCCAAGTCGTCGTAGAGGCTGCTGAGTTCCAGTGGGCGCTTGATCTGGCGGTGCACGACCTGGGTGCCCACGCCGCGGCGGCGGACGAGGAGCCCCTTGTCCACCAGGGTCTGGATGGCCTGGCGGACGGTGGGGCGGGACAGGCCGAGGCGTCCGGCGAGCTTGGTCTCGTTGCCCAGCAGGCTCCCCGAGGCCAGCACGCCGCTCTGGATCGCGGACTCCAACTGCCGCGCGAGCTGGTAGTAGAGCGGGACGGGGCTGCCGCGGTCGAGCGCGAAGTCGAGATCGGCCGGCGTGGCGGCGCTCTTGGCCCGCGGGGATCGGGCGGTTCGGTCGACGGGAACCCTTGCCATCAGATCAGGAGTGGCTCGGGAAGCCGAGGTGGCTGCCGGCGTCGGCAGGATCCGGCCGGCGGGTGGTGATGACCTTGCCGTGGGTGCAGCAGGCGATGCCGCCGTTGCCGTAGACGTGCAGATCGCCGCGGAAGGAGGCCTTCGAGCCGCCGAAGGAGCCGCAGAAGGAGGCCTTCCAGCCGCCGAAGGAGTGGTGGCCGACGGACCCGTCCTGGGCGCCGGTGGCCGGGTGGTGGACCGGACCGAAGCGTCCGGAGGCGGACTCGACGGGCTTGCCGTCTGTCCAGTGGGTGAGGGTCTTCATGGTGCGGGGGCCTTTCGGTGGCGGGAGTTCAGAGGGGGCGGTGACGGCCTGCGGCGTGGCGCTCGTAGCGTTCGCGGGCGTGCGAAGCCGCTTCCCGCGCGGCCACTTCGGCGACGGGTACGTCCCACCAGGCCTCGGCCGGAGGGGAGGTGGGCGTCGGGTCGGTCTCGACGTACACGCAGGTCGGCCGGATGGAGGCGCGCGCTTCGGTGAGAGCGTCGCGCAGTTCCCGTACGGTCTTGGCGCGGAGGACGTCCATGCCGAGGCTGGCGGCGTTGGCGGCGAGGTCCACCGGGAGCGGGGCTCCGGTGAAGGTGCCGTCGGCGGCGCGATAGCGGTAGGCGGTGCCAAAACGTTCGCCGCCGGTCTCCTCGGAGAGGCCGCCGATGGAGGCGTAGCCGTGGTTCTGGATCAGGACCAGGTTGACCGGGAGGCCCTCCTGGACGGCGGTGACGATCTCGGTCGGCATCATCAGATACGTGCCGTCGCCGACCAGCGACCAGACCGGTGTGCCGGGGGCGGCCTGCTGGACTCCGATGCCGGCCGGGATCTCGTAGCCCATGCAGGAGTAGCCGTACTCCAGGTGGTACTGGCGCGGGCTGCGCGCCCTCCACAGTTTGTGCAGATCGCCGGGGAGTGAGCCGGCCGCGTTGATGACCACGTCGTCGTCACCGACGACCGAGTCCAGGGCGCCGAGGACCTGGGTCTGGGTGGGAACGGCGGAGTCTTCGGCCCGGTAGGCGGCCTCGACCACCTCGTCCCAACGCGCCTTGCCCGCACGGTACTCGGCCTCGTACGCCTCGTCGACGCGGTGGCCGGACAGCGCCTCGGTGAGTGCGGTGAGACCCGTCCGCGCGTCCGCGACGAGGGTGCGCGCGGCCAGCTTGTGGGCGTCGAAGGCAGTGATGTTGAGGTTGACGAAGCGCACGCCGGGCCTCTGGAAGAGGGTGCCCGACGCCGTGGTGAAGTCGGTGTATCTCGTCGCCACTCCGATCACCAGGTCCGCGGTGCGCGCGATGTCGTCGGCGACCGCCGTGCCGGTGTGGCCGATGCCGCCGAGGTCCGCGGGGTGGTCGTACCGCAGCGAGCCCTTGCCCGCCTGGGTGGAGGCGACCGGGATGCCGGTGGCGTCGACCAGGGCCTTGAGCGCTCGTTCTGCCTCGCTGTGGTGGACTCCCCCGCCGACGACGATCAGCGGGCGTTCGGCGGCGCGGATCGCCCGTACCGCTTCGGCGAGTTCGAGCGGGTCCGGGGCGGGACGGCGTACGTGCCACACTCGCTCGGCGAAGAACTCCTCGGGCCAGTCGTACGCCTCCGCCTGCACGTCCTGCGGCAGGGCGAGGGTGACGGCGCCGGTCTCGGCCGGGTCGGCCAGGACCCGCATGGCGCTCAGGGCGGACGGGATGAGCATTTCGGGGCGGGTGATCCGGTCGAAGTACTTCGACACGGGCCGCAGGGTGTCGTTCACGGACACGTCCGCCTCGACGGGGTGTTCCAGCTGCTGGAGCAGTGGGTCGGCCGGGCGGGTCGCGAAGTAGTCGCCGGGCAGGAGCAGTACGGGGAGGCGGTTGACCGTCGCGAGGGCCGCGCCCGTGACGAGGTTCGTGGCGCCGGGGCCGATGGACGTGGTGACGGCCTGCGCCGACAGGCGGTTGAGGTGGCGGGCGTAGCCGACCGCCGCATGCACCATCGACTGTTCGTTGCGGCCCTGGTGGAAGGGCATGGTTTCCTCGCCGGCCTGCAGGAGCGCCTGGCCGATGCCCGCCACATTGCCGTGGCCGAAGATGCCCCACGTGCCGGCGATCAGCCGGTGGCGTACGCCGTCGCGCTCGCTGTACTGGGCCGACAGGAAGCGCACCAGAGCCTGGGCGGTCGTCAGGCGACGGGTGGTGGTGCTCATCAGGACCTCTCGGGGGACGGGGCAGGCCCGGAGCGGGCGTGCGGTCGGCGGGTGCGGGGCTCTGGTACCGGTTTCACAGCACGGGTTCAGAGCAGGCCGACGGCGGTGTCGACCGCGGTCTCCACGCTGCCTTCGGCCGGATACAGCAGCGAGCGGCCGACGACCATGCCCTGGACGGTGGGCAGCCGCAGGGCCTTGCGCCATCTCTCGTACGCGCCGTCCTGATCCCTGCCGACCTCGCCGCCGAGCAGCACGGCGGGCAGCGTGGAGGCCTCCAGCACTTCGGCCATGTCGTCGGGATCGCTGGTGACAGGCAGCTTGAGCCAGGTGTAGGCGGAGGTGCCGCCAAGGCCCGAGGCGATGGCGATGGACCGTGTGACGGCCTCCGCGCTCAGGTCGTTGCGGACTGTGCCCTCGACTCGGCGGGATATGAACGGCTCGATGAACAGGGGCAGTCGGCGCGCCGCCATGTCGTCGACCGCGCGGGCGGTGGTCCGCAGGGTCTCCAGGGAGCCGGTGTCGTCGTAGTCGATGCGCAGCAGGAGTTTTCCGGCGTCGAAGCGGAGCCGCTCGATGTCCTCGGCACGGTGGCCGGTGAAGCGGTCGTCCATCTCGTAGGAGGCCCCGGCGAGCCCGCCGCGGTTCATGGATCCCATCACGACCTTGTTCTCCAGGACGCCGAGGAGCAGCAGGTCGTCCAGGATGTCGGCGGTGGCGAGCACCCCGTCCACTCCGGGCCGGGACAGCGCTACGCAGACGCGTTCGAGGAGGTCGGCCCGGTTCGCCATGGCCAGCCGGTGCTCGCCGACGCCGAGGGCTCCGCGCGCGGGATGGTCGGCGGCCACGATCATCAGGCGGCCGCTGTCGCCGATCAGCGGACGGCGGACACGCCGGGCGGCCGCTTCGGCGATGGCCTCCGGATGCCGGGCGCGCACCGTGACGAGGTCGGAGATGCTGATGGTCAAGACGGGCTCCGTTCAGGGGGTGGCGTCGGTCGGCGTGGCTCGTACTCGGCCGACCGCGCGCGAGGAGGGCTTCCGCCCCGGGCTCGGTCAGCCGCGCGCGAGGAGGTCCTCGACCTCGGACTCGGTCGGCATCGCGGAGGAACAGGCGAGCCGGGAGGCGACGAGCGCGCCGGCGGCGTTGGCGTACCGCACGGTCTTCTCCAGCTCCCAGCCGGACAGCAGACCGTGGCAGAGCGCTCCGCCGAAGGCGTCCCCCGCCCCGAGGCCGTTGACGACCTCCACCGGCACCGGCGGTATCTCGGCCACGGTGCCGTCGCGGTGGACGGCGAGGACGCCCTTGGGGCCCTGTTTGACGACGGCGAATTCGACACCGGCGTCGAGCAGGGCCTCGGCACAGGCCTGCGGTTCGCGTACGCCGGTGGCGATCTCGCACTCGTCGAGGTTGCCGACGGCGACCGTGGCGTGGCGCAGAGCCTCGGCGTAGTACGGGCGTGCGGCCTCCGGATCGCTCCAGAACATCGGGCGCCAGTCCAGGTCGAAGACCGTGGTGGCGGACTTGGCGCGGGCCTTCAGCGCGGCGAGGGTGGCCGAGCGGCTGGGTTCCTCGCTCAGGCCGGTGCCGGTGATCCAGAAGACGCGCGCCGCGCGGATGGCGAAGAAGTCCAGCTCGTCGGTGTGGATTTCGAGGTCCGGCGCCTTGGGCTGCCGGTAGAAGTACAACGGGAAGTCGTCCGGCGGGAAGATCTCGCAGAACGTGACCGGGGTGGGGTACGCGTCGACGGGTGCGACCCAGCGGTCGTCGACCCCGAACTCCCCCAGCGCCTGGTGGAGATAGCTGCCGAACGGGTCCTGTCCGGTGCGGGTGATCACCGCGGTGGCCCGGCCCAGGCGCGCGGCGGCCACCGCGACATTGGCCGCCGAGCCGCCGAGGAACTTTCCGAAGGACTCGACCCGCGCGAGCGGCACGCCCGCCTGGAGGGGGTAGATGTCGACGCCGATGCGTCCCATGGTGATGAGGTCGAAGGATTCAGCGGACTCAGGCATGCGCGAGCTCCTGATGCGGGGGATGCGGGCAACCTGGCGCCCGGTGCCTCCTAGGTGTAGGACCCACAGCAACAGCATGTCAAGGCTTTGTATGGACATTCGGACCTGCGCCTGAAGTGATGTCTTAACAAAGTATTGACAGGTGGGTGCAACAGGGACTTGTATCCCGTCCCAACGAAACAGCCATGACATCCCAGACGGCCCGGACGTCCCGTCCGGGCCCCGCACGGGCTAGCGCCCCGAGCCGTCCCCTTCCCTTTCCCCCGTCGCACAGTGAGGTGCTGGAAAGATGGACCGCACGTTTCACCCCCGCTCTCGCGGAGTCGCCCCACTCGTCGCGATGGCAGCGGCCTCCGCGCTGCTCATCGCCGGCTGCTCCAGCAGCTCCGGCGGCAAGAAGGCCGAGGAAGGCGGGGACAACGCCTCCGCGGGCAAGGCGAGCACCCCCCGTATGACGGTCGCGCTGGTCACCCACGCGCCGCCCGGCGACACCTTCTGGGACACCGTCCGCAAGGGCGCCATCGCCGCCGCGGCCAAGGACAACATCAAGCTCGTCTACTCCAGCGACCCGAACGCGGGCAGCCAGGCCAACCTGGTCCAGAACGCGATCGACCAGAAGGTCGACGGCATCGCGATCACCCTCGCCAAGCCGGACGCCATGAAGGACGTCGTCAGCAAGGCGGAGAAGGCGGGCATCCCCGTGGTCGGCCTCAACTCGGGCCTGAGCGACTGGAAGTCCCTCGGCCTGATGGAGTTCTTCGGGCAGGACGAGAGCGTGGCGGGCGAGGCGTTCGGCAACAAGCTGAACTCGACCGGCGCCAAGAAGATCGCCTGTGTGATCCACGAGCAGGGCAACGTCGGGCTCACCCAGCGCTGCGCCGGCGTGAAGAAGACGTTCAAGGGCACGACGGAGACCCTCTACGTCAACGGCACCGACATGCCGTCGGTGAAGTCGACGATCACCGCGAAGCTCAAGCAGGACACCTCCATCGACCACGTCGTCACCCTCGGCGCCCCGTTCGCGCTGACCGCCGTGCAGTCGGTGAGCGACGCGGGCAGCAAGGCGAAGGTCGCCACCTTCGACCTCAACAAGGACCTGGTGAAGGGCGTCCAGGACGGAACCATCCAGTTCGCCGTCGACCAACAGCCCTACCTGCAGGGCTACTTGGCGGTCGACTCCCTGTGGCTCTACAAGAACAACGGCAACTACAGCGGCGGCGGTGTGCAGCCGGTGCTCACCGGCCCGGCCTTCGTCGACAAGAGCAACGTCGACACGGTCGCCAAGTTCGCGGCGAAGGGCACCCGGTGATCTGAGATGACGCAAGCAACGGCACCGGCGACGAGCCCCTCGTCGCCGGCTTCGCCGGCCGCCCGGAAGGACGGCCGCACCAGCCGGCGGTCCCTCGGTCGCAGGATCCTCGCCCGCCCGGAGGTCGGGGCCCTGATCGCCGCCGTCGGCGTATACGTCTTCTTCTTCGCGGTGGCTCCCTCTTTCCGCGATGTGAGCGCCTTGTCCACCGTGCTCTACCAGGCATCGGTCATGGGCATCATGGCGCTGCCGGTGGCCCTGCTGATGATCGGCGGCGAGTTCGACCTGTCCGCCGGTGTCGCGGTCACCACCTCGGCGCTCACCGCCGCCATCCTCAGCTTCCAGCTGACGGTGAACGTGTGGACCGGCGTCTTCCTCGCACTGATCGTCTCCCTGGCCGTCGGCGCGTTCAACGGCTGGCTGCTGATCAAGACCGGGCTGCCCAGCTTCCTGGTGACCCTGGGCTCCTTCCTGATCCTCCAGGGCGCCAACCTCGCCGTCACCAAGATCTTCACCGGCAATGTGGCCAGCGACTCGATCGCCGACATGGACGGCTTCGACCAGGCCAAGAGAATCTTCGCCTCCGACTTCAGCATCGGTGGAGTGAGCTTCAAAATCACCATCGTCTACTGGCTGGTGTTCGCCGCGGCCGCCACCTGGCTGTTGCTGCGAACCAAGTTCGGCAACTGGATCTTCGCGGTCGGCGGCAACAAGGACAGCGCCCGGGCGGTCGGCGTGCCCGTCAACTTCACCAAGATCGCACTGTTCATGGGCGTGGGCGCCGGTGCCTGGTTCGTCGGCATGCATCTGCTGTTCTCGTTCAACACCGTGCAGTCCGGTGAGGGCGTCGGCAACGAGTTCCTCTACATCATCGCCGCGGTCATCGGCGGCTGTCTGCTCACCGGCGGCTACGGCTCGGCGATCGGCCCGGTCATCGGCGCCTTCATCTTCGGCATGGTCTCCCAGGGCATCGTCTACGCCAACTGGAACCCGGACTGGTTCAAGGCCTTCCTCGGCGTCATGCTCCTGATCGCCGCCCTCGTCAATCTGTGGGTCCGCCGCACGGCGACCCGGAGGTGAACCCGTGACAACCAACGGAACCGGAACCCATGGCGCCATCCTCAAGGACACCGCGCCCGAGGAGGACCGGCCCATCGTCGAACTGCGCGCCGCCGGAAAGTCGTACGGCAACATCCGTGCCCTGCACGGCGTGCACCTCAGTGTCCGTCCCGGCCAGGTGACCTGCGTCCTGGGCGACAACGGCGCCGGCAAGTCGACGCTGATCAAGATCGTCTCCGGGCTGCATCAGCACACCGAAGGCGAGTTCGTCGTGGACGGTGAGGCGGTGCGCTTCAGCACGCCCCGCGAGGCCCTGAACCGCGGCATCGCCACCGTCTACCAGGACCTGGCGACCGTGCCGCTGATGCCGGTCTGGCGGAACTTCTTCCTCGGCTCCGAGATGACCAAGGGCCCCTGGCCCGTGCGCCGTCTCGACATCGCCCGCATGAAGCGGACCGCCGACGAGGAACTGCGCAACATGGGCATCGTCCTGGACGACCTCGACCAGCCCATCGGCACCCTCTCCGGCGGCCAGCGCCAGTCCGTGGCCATCGCCCGCGCCGTCTACTTCGGCGCCCGTGTGCTCATCCTCGACGAACCGACCGCCGCGCTCGGCGTCAAGCAGTCCGGTGTCGTGCTGAAGTACATCGCCGCGGCCCGCGACCGCGGTCTCGGCGTCATCTTCATCACCCACAACCCGCATCACGCCTATATGGTCGGCGACCACTTCAGCGTGCTCCGGCTCGGCACCATGGAGCTCAGCGCCGAGCGCAGCGAGGTCAGCCTCGAAGAGCTCACCAACCACATGGCTGGCGGAGCCGAACTCGCCGCACTCAAGCACGAGTTGGCGCAGGTGAGCGGCGTCGCTGTCGAGGAGCTCCCCGAGGCGGACGACCTCCAGGCACCTGTGGCGGCCACTTCCGAAGGGACCCCCTGACATGACCACTGCCCTGGACCGCATCCGGGTCGGCTCCGCCCCGGACTCCTGGGGCGTCTGGTTCCCCGACGACCCGCGCCAGGTGCCCTGGGACCGGTTCCTGGACGAGGTCGCCGAGGCCGGCTACTCCTGGATCGAGCTCGGCCCGTACGGCTATCTGCCGACCGACTCCGCCCGGCTCACCGACGAGGTGGCCAAGCGCGACCTGAGGGTGTCGGCCGGCACCGTCTTCACCTCCCTGCACCGCGGACCGGCCGTGTGGGAGTCCACCTGGCAGCACGTCGGCCAGGTCGCCGCACTCACCCAGGCCATGGGCGCGCGGCACCTGGTGGTCATCCCGTCCTTCTGGCGGGACGACAAGACCGCCGAGATCATCGAGCCGCCGGAGCTGACCGCCGAGCAGTGGGCGCACCTGACCAAGGGCATGGAACGGCTCGGCCACGAGGTCAAGGAGACCTACGGTCTCGACATCGTCGTCCACCCGCACGCGGACACCCACATCGACACCGAGGACCACGTCGAACGCTTCCTCGACTCCACCGACTCCGACCTGGTCAACCTCTGCCTCGACACCGGGCACAACGCCTACTGCGGCGGCGACAGCGTCAAGCTCATCGAGAACTACGGCGAGCGCATCGGCTATCTGCACCTCAAGCAGGTCGACCCCGGCATCCTCGCCGACGTCGTCAAGAACGAGGTGCCGTTCGGCCCCGCCGTACAGCGGGGCGTGATGTGCGAACCCCCGGCCGGCGTACCGGAGTTGGAGCCGGTGCTGGTCGCCGCCCAGCGCCTCGGGGTGGAGCTGTTCGCCATCGTCGAGCAGGACATGTACCCCTGCGAGCCGGACAGGCCGCTGCCCATCGCCGTACGCACCCGCACGTTCCTCCGCTCCTGCGGCGCCTGACCCCGAAAGGACCACTCAGCACCATGACCCAGCGCGGAACACTCGGGATCGCCGTCGTCGGCACCGGCCGAATGGGAGCCGACCACGTACGCCGGATCACCGAGGTCATCAGCGGGGCGCGCGTGAGTGCCGTCGTCGACATCGACGCCGAGCGGGCCAAGCAGCTCGCCGACGGCATCGACGGCTGCACCGCCTACACCGACCCGGCCGCCGCCCTGGCCGCGGATGACGTCGACGCCGTGATCATCGCCTCGCCCGGCCCCGCGCACGAGGCCGCGCTGCTCACCGCCTTCGCGCACGATCTGCCGGTGCTGTGCGAGAAGCCGCTCACGCCGGACGCGGCCTCCGCGCTGCGTGTCATGGAGGCCGAGCAAAAACTCGGCCACCGGCGGGTCCAGGTCGGGTTCATGCGCCGGTACGACGCCGAGTATCTGCAGCTCAAGGCGCTGCTGGACAGCGGCGAACTGGGCCGGCCGCTGATGCTGCACAATCGGCACCGCAATGCGGATGTCCTGCCGTACTTCACCGAGCAGATGCTGATCAACGACTCCGTCGTACACGAGATGGACGTCGCCCGCTGGCTCCTCGACCAGGAGATCACCGCGATCACGGTGATGAAGCCGAAGCCCTCGGGCAACGCCCCCGAGGGCCTTTCCGACCCGCAGTTCGTTGTCCTCGAGACGGACGGGGGCGTCCTGGTCGACGTGGAGATCTACGTCAACTGCCGCTTCGGCTACCAGGTACAGGCGGAGGCCGTCTGCGAGAACGGCACGGCACGGATCGGCGAGGCCCACGGAATGCTGGTGAACACGGCCGGCCGGTGGGGCGGATCCATCGCACCGGACTTCGTGGAGCGGTTCGTGGACGCCTACGACCGCGAGGTCCAGGCCTGGGTCGACGCCACGCTGCGCGGCCAGGTCACCGGCCCCAGCAGCTGGGACGGATACGCGGCGGCAGCCGTCTGCGAGGCGGGTGTCCGCGCCCAGGCCGAGGGCCGCCGGACCGAGGTGGAGCTGATCGAACGTCCCGCCCTCTACCGCTGACCTCTACCGCTGACAGCGCCGAGAACGTCCGTACACATGACCATTGCCGTCCCAGAGCAGATAATTCCCACAGCGGACTGATCTGACCGGGAGGTTCCCATGAAGATGCTCATCAACGTGGCGGAGACGGTGGTCGCGGACGCGCTGCGGGGTATGGCGGCCGCACATCCGGAGCTGACGGTGGACGTGGACAACCGCGTGATCGTACGGCGGGACGCCCCAGTGGCCGGAAAGGTGGGCCTCATCTCCGGCGGCGGCTCGGGGCACGAGCCGCTGCACGGCGGTTTCGTAGGTCTCGGAATGCTGTCGGCGGCCTGTCCCGGCGAGGTCTTCACCTCCCCGGTGCCGGACCAGATGGCGCGGGCCGCGGCCGCCGTGGACAGCGGTGCGGGCGTGCTGTTCATCGTGAAGAACTACACGGGTGACGTGCTCAACTTCGACATGGCGGCGGAGCTGGCCGAGGACGAGGGCATCCAGGTCGCGAAGGTCCTCGTCAACGACGACGTCGCGGTCACCGACAGCCTCTACACGGCCGGGCGGCGCGGCACGGGCGCGACGCTGTTCGTGGAGAAGATCGCGGGCGCCGCCGCCGAGGAGGGCGCGCCGCTGGAGCGGGTCGAGTCGCTGGCCCGGCAGGTCAACGAGAACTCCCGCAGTTTCGGCGTCGCGCTCAGCGCCGGCACCACTCCGGCCAAGGGCACTCCGACCTTCGACCTGCCGCCCGGGGAGCTGGAACTGGGTGTCGGGATCCACGGCGAGCCGGGCCGCGAGCGGCGCGCGATGATGACCTCGCGGGAGATCGCCGACTTCTCGGTGCACGCGATCCTGGAGGACCTCAATCCGCGCAATCCCGTGCTGCTGCTGGTCAACGGAATGGGCGGGACGCCACTCCTCGAGCTGTACGGCTTCAACGCGGAGGTGCAGCGGGTACTGACCGAGCGCGGGGTAGCGGTGGCGCGCACCCTGGTCGGCAACTACGTCACCTCGCTTGACATGGCCGGCGCCTCGGTGACGCTGTGCCAGGTGGACGAGGAACTGCTGCGGCTCTGGGACGCGCCGGTGAAAACGCCGGGGCTCCGCTGGGGCGTGTGAACAGGCTCAACGCACCGGCGCGCGTGAACCGGGTCAATCCACCGGCCGTGTGAACCGAGTCAACAACGATCAATCGCCGGTGGGCCGGCAACCAGCCGAGACCCGGACCGCACAATCAACGGACACTCACGATCAACGCTCGTACCACGCAAGGAGATTCCGTGCTCGACGCCGATTTCTTCCGCCGTTGGATGACGGCGACCGCAGCGTCCGTGGACCGCGAGGCGCAGCGGCTCACCGACCTGGATTCGCCGATCGGTGACGCCGACCACGGCAGCAATCTGCACCGCGGATTCACCGCCGTGAGGGCCGTACTGGAGAAGGAGTCCCCGGACACGCCCGGCGCCGTGCTCACGCTCGCCGGACGGCAGCTGATCTCGACCGTCGGCGGGGCCTCCGGACCGCTGTACGGCACCCTGCTGCGCCGTACCGGCAAGGCGCTCGGGGACGCAACCGAGGTCACCGAGGAGCAGTTCACGGACGCGCTGCGCGCCGGCGTCGACGCGGTGATGACGCTGGGCGGAGCCGCGCCGGGCGACAAAACCATGATCGACGCGCTGGTGCCCGCGGTCGACGCACTGTCCGAGTCGTTCGCCGCGGCGAAGGCCGCCGCCGAGGAGGGCGCCACCGCCACGATCCCGCTGCAGGCCCGCAAGGGCCGGGCGAGCTATCTGGGCGAGCGCAGCATCGGGCACCAGGATCCGGGCGCCACGTCCTCGGCCCTGCTGATCGGGGCACTTGTGGAGGCGACCGGTGAGTGACGTCAAGGACACCCTCGTAGGGATCGTGCTGGTCTCCCACAGTGCCGCCGTCGCCGCCTCGGTCGCCGAGCTGGCGACGGGCCTGGCGGGCGGCGGCACCACCGCTCCCGTCGCCCCGGCGGGTGGCACGGTGGACGGCGGGCTCGGGACGAGTGCCGAGCTGATCGCCGCCGCGGCCGCTTCCGTGGACCGCGGCGCCGGGGTCGCCGTTCTCACCGACCTGGGCAGCGCGGTCCTCACCGTGAAGGCCCTGCTCGCCGAGGGTGACGAGCTCCCGGACAACAGCCGTCTGGTGGACGCACCCTTCGTCGAGGGTGCGGTGGCCGCGGTCGTCACGGCCTCGGCGGGCGCGGACCTCGCGGCGGTGGAGGCGGCGGCCGCGGAGGCGTACACCTACCGCAAGGCGTGATCGCACTGAACAGGAGTACACGTACCGGAAGGCGTGATCGCACCGAACAGAAGCACACGCACCCCAAGGCGTGATCGCGCCCAACAGAAGCACACGCACCCCAAGGCGTGATCGCACCGAACAGAAGCACACGCACCGCAAGGCGTCATCGCACCGATCAGGCGAACCCGCACTGGAGGCGCGAGCGCCTCGGTCAGACGTACCCGCACACGAAGACCTGAGCGCCCGCGCAACTGATCTCCGAGGAGGTCAGCCGAGTCCTTCCGCCGCGACGGCGAGGGCCGAGCGAACCGTCGCCTCCAGTTCGGCCTGTGCCGTCGCGGGGTCGGGCTCTCTTGGGGGACACGGACGCTCACCCGCACACATCTGGGGGCGTCTGACGACGCGCCCACCGGGAGGGGTCCGGACGGTGCACGGCCGCATCGGCGGTGCGCCGTGCGGCCGAGGGCCCGAGCCGCAGTAGGCTCCGGCCACTCGACCGCACTCGCCGGCGCGGGATCAGCGACGACAGCGTTCCGCACCGTTGACATGAACTCCCCTGGGACAGGGGCGAGTTCACACCGTGTCAGGGATCAGCATACGTACCCGCCCGGCGGCCCGGCCAACGGCCGCCCCGCCTCTTGATGTGTTTGCGTCAGCCGTGTCTTATAGGTACAGACCAATCTCGTCGAGGGAGGGCAGGACCGTGCGACGCGTCCCTCTTGCTGTGATGTGCGCGTTGACGAGCGGCTCGCTGCTCGTGCTGGCGTCCTGTGGGTGGGGCGCGCGAAGCGACGGCCGGGGTGAACGACTGCCGGCGGCACCGCTGGGCGTCACGGCCGCGGCCGGCAGCGCGACCAGCGTGCACGTCATGTGGAACCGGGCCTCCGAGGATCCCGAGGTCATCCGCTATGAGGTGTATCGCGGTACCACGAAGGTCAAGGAAGTTCCCGGTGCGGAGCACATGGCGGACATCACCAGACTCAAGCCGTCGACCACGTACGTCTTCACGGTCCGGGCCCGGAACGCCGCCGGGGACCCAGGACCGCCCAGCAAGCAGGTGCGCGCCACCACACCGGCGGCGGTCGCGGCCGATGAGAGGGCCCCCTCCCGCCCCGGCAGGCCGCACGGCAAGGCGGTCGGGAGCCGGGCGGCCCAGCTGTCCTGGGAGAAGTCGACCGACGAGAGGGGCGTGACCTCGTACGACATCTACCAGGGCGCCTCGAAGATCCACAGCGTCGGCGGCGGGCAGACCGCGGCCGTGGTCACCGGGCTGCGACCCGGCACCGCCTACTCCTTCACCGTGCGGGCGCGCGACGCGGCGGACAACGTCTCCCCCGCGAGCGACACCGTACGGCTCACCACCACGCCGGGTTCGGACGACGGTCGGCACACGGCACCGACCGGCTTCCGTGCGACGACCCATCGCGCGGACGGGGCGTACTACATCGACCTGTCGTGGGTGGCACCGGAGGTGGACGGACTGATCATGGAGTACCAGATCCATCTCGACGGCCGTCCGGTGACCTCGTTGGTGTGGGGCGGCACCCCGCCCCACGGCACGTCCACGTACAGCTTCTACATCGGCCGGGACGCCGGGATCGCGCACCGGGTGCGGATCAGGGCGAAGCTGCCGGACGGCACGTGGGGCGGGTTCTCGGCGGAGCGCACCGTGACGACGGGCGACCAGCGATAGGCACGGCATAGGGTTGCCCGTATGGCCCATAGGGAATCCAATGCTCCCGCACCGCTCGATCTCTCCCTGCTCCGTACCTTCCTCACGGTGCACCGCGCGGGATCGTTCACGGCGGCCGCGCGGCTGCTGGGCCTCTCCCAGCCGACGGTGACGACACGGATGCGGTCGCTGGAGGAGCAGTTGGGCCGGGAGCTGTTCGAGCGGGGGCCGCGGGGTGTGGTGCCCACGACGGTGGCGGACGAGCTGGCCGCGCAGGTCGCGACACCGCTGGACGCGCTCGCGGCGGTCGCGGACCGCGGCGGCTTCGGCGCCGACCAGCCGCCGGACCCGGTTCATCTGGCGGGCCCGGCCGAGCTGCTGTGCACCAGGGCGCTGCCCGCGCTGGCGCCGCTCACACGGCGGGGCGTACGGCTGCGGATCAGCGCCGGTCTGACCGACGATCTCCTGGAGGGCCTGCGCGGCGGCCGGTTCGACCTGGTGATCGCTACGGCCCGGCCTCGCGGCCGCACCCTGACGTCCCTACCCATGATGGACGAGGAGTTCGTGCTCGTCGCCGCCCGCGAGTGGGCCGAGCGCATCGGCCCGGTCCGGCCGGCGGCCGAGGGGGCGGCGGCATTGCACGGGGTGCCCCTGGTGGCGTACGCCGAGGATCTGCCCATCGCCCGCCGCTACTGGCGGCATGTCTTCGGGGTACGGCTGACCGGGCAGGCCGCGATCACGGTGCCCGATCTGCGCGGCGTCCTGGCGGCGGTCGTCGCCGGCGTCGGGATCAGCGTGCTCCCCCGCTATCTGTGCCTCGAGGAACTGACCTCCGGCGCCCTGGTACCGCTGCTGTCCCCCGAGGACCCGCCGATCAATACCGCGTATCTCACGCAGCGCCCCGGAGCCTCCGACAACCCGCACGTGACCCTCGTAAGGGAGCTGTTGCTGCGAGCGGGACGCGCGTGGTGAGCGACGGCCCACCTTTGTGACGAGGCCTCGGCGTCGTCACACGCCGCCGGCCGTCGGCCGTCAGCCGTGCGCCGGACGAAGGAATTCGTCACCTGCCCGGTCCCCGTCCGCATGCGGGTCCGGCCGCGAGCACGTTGGCTCTCCCTGAGGCAGCACGGGCCTTTCCAATCCTCGGCGGCGCATGGGATGTACCGCCAACCGTGCCGCTGGAGGGCAGTTCCTATGCGTACCACTCAGCTACTTCTCCGCTCCGGCCTGACCGTGGCCGCCGCCGCTGCGCTTCCGCTCACCCTGGCCGCTCCGTCGGCCGTCGCATGGGGTTCGGGGATCTCCGTGAGCACCAGCGGATCCACGGTCTCGGTCACCACGAGCGCCTGCCCGAGCAACGGCAGCAGCTTCGGCAACGCCTCGTTGCTCTCCAGTGGACAGGCGAACTTCGCCCAGGGGCGCCAAGCGGCGTTGACCGGGACGAGCAGCAGTCAGTCGGCGTCCTGGACGGGGGTGAGTCCTGGCACCTTCACCGTGATCGTGGTCTGCGGGAACGGGTCGACGGCGGGCACCCAGTCCATCGTCGTCTCGGCCCCCTCGACCCCCACGATCTCCGCTACGGCCTCGCCCTCGCGCGGGGTCATGGGCGGTTTCGGCGGAGCCGTCAAGGACTACGGCACGGTCACCGTGGTGGGCGGCGCGGCGCTGGTGGCCGCCGGTACCGTGGCGGCTGTCTGGTTCCTGCGCCGCCGGGCCAAGCCCTACCGGCTCTGATCCAGGGGCCCACCGGTCACACCGGCGGCCGTCCACCCGGCTCAGGTCGGAGGGACGGTCGCCCAGGACCCGCCCGGCCGTCCCCGAACTGCTCGAACTCCTGCAGTGCGTGCGCCAGCCACTGGGTCCAGAAGGTCTCCAGGTCGATTCCGGCGCGCAGCACGAGGTGCCGCAGCCGATCCTCGGGGCTGTCCTTGCCGGGTGGGAAGTCGCGCTCCTGGATCTCCTCGTACTCCGCCAACTGCCGCTGATGCAGTGCGAGATGGCGGCGCAGGTCGGCCTCGACGCCCGTGGTGCCGACGACGGCCGAGGCACGCAGCCGCAGCAGCATAGTGTCGCGCAGCGGCTTGGGGTCCTGGGAGGCTGCGGTCCAGCGTGCGAGTTCGGCGCGGCCGGCGGGCAGGACCTCGTAGCTCTTCTTCTGCCCGCGGGCCGGCTGCTCGGAGGGCAGGGCGCGGATGTGACCCTCGGCCTCCAGCTTTCCCAGCTCGCGATAGATCTGCTGATGCGTCGCCGACCAGAAGTAGCCGATCGACTTGTCGAACCGCCGGGTCAGCTCGAGGCCCGACGACGGCTTCTCGAGCAGGGCGGTGAGGATCGCGTGCGGGAGTGACATGGGGTCATCCTAGGGAGGGCCGCCCCGCGGACGGCCCAGGTCCCTACAGCGCCGCCGCCAGCTCTGTGCCCTGCTTGATGGCACGCTTGGCGTCCAGTTCGGCGGCCACGTCGGCGCCACCGATGAGGTGCACGCTGCGGCCCGAGGCGAGCAGTTCCTCGTAGAGGTCGCGGCGCGGTTCCTGGCCGGTGCACAGGACGATCGTGTCGACCTCGAGGACCTGGCGGTGCCCCTCGACGGTGACGTGCAGCCCGGCGTCGTCGATCCGGTCGTACTGGACCCCCGGGACCATGGTGACGCCCCGGTGCTTGAGTTCGGTGCGGTGGATCCAGCCGGTGGTCTTGCCCAGTCCGGCGCCGACCTTGGACGTCTTGCGCTGCAGGAGGTGGACGGTGCGCGGCGGGGCGGGCCGCTCGGGCGCGGCGAGGCCGCCGGGCGCGCGGTAGTCCATGTCGACGCCCCAGTGGCGGAAGTACGTCGCCGGGTCCTCGCTCGCCTTGTCTCCGCCGTCAGTGAGGTACTCGGCGACGTCGAAGCCGATGCCGCCGGCGCCGAGGATCGCGACGCGGTCGCCGACGGGGGCGCCGTCGCGCAGCACGTCGAGGTAGCCGACGACGCTGGGGTGGTCGACGCCGGGGATCTCGGGGGTGCGGGGACTGACGCCGGTGGCGACGACGACCTCGTCGTACGCGTCCAGTCCGTCGGCGGTGGCGCGGGTGTTCAACCGGACGTCCACACCGTGCTCTTCGAGCCGCGTGCGGAAGTAGCGGATCGTCTCGTCGAACTCCTGCTTGCCGGGGACCTTGCGGGCCACGTTGAGCTGGCCACCGATCTCGTGCGCCGCGTCGTAGAGGGTGACGTCGTGGCCGCGCTCGGCGGCGCTGACCGCGCAGGCGAGTCCGGCCGGACCGGCGCCGACGACGGCAACGCGCTTGCGCAGACGGGTCGGTGAGAGGACAAGCTCCGTCTCGTGGCATGCGCGGGGGTTGACCAGGCAGGAGGTGATCCTGCCGCTGAACGTGTGGTCGAGGCAGGCCTGGTTGCAGCCGATGCAGGTGTTGATGGCCTCGGGGCGCCCCGCTTCCGCCTTGGCGACGAAGTCCGGGTCGGCGAGCATCGGACGGGCCAGCGACACCATGTCGGCGTGGCCGTCGGCGAGCAACTGCTCGGCCAGCTCAGGGGTGTTGATGCGGTTGGTCGTCACCAGCGGGATCGAGACGGCACCCATGACCTTCTTGGTCACCCAGGCGTACGCGCCGCGCGGCACCGAGGTCGCGATGGTCGGGATGCGCGCCTCGTGCCAGCCGATGCCGGTGTTGATGATCGTCGCTCCGGCGGCCTCGACGGCCTTGCCGAGCGTGATGACCTCGTCCAGGGAGGAGCCGCCTGGCACCAGGTCGAGCATCGACAGGCGGTAGATGATGATGAAGTTCTCGCCGACGGCCTCGCGCACGCGCCGGACGATCTCGACGGGGAAGCGCATCCGGTTCTCGTACGAGCCGCCCCAGCGGTCATCGCGCGAGTTGGTCTGGGCGGCGATGAACTCGTTGATGAGGTAGCCCTCGGAGCCCATGATCTCGACGCCGTCGTACCCGGCGCGCTGGGCCAGGCGGGCGGCGCGCGCGTAGTCGTCGATGGTCTGCTCGACCTCGGCGTCGGTGAGCGCGTGCGGTGTGAAGGGGCTGATCGGCGCCTGCAGGGCGCTCGGGGCAACCAGGTCCTGGTGGTAGGCGTACCGCCCGAAGTGCAGGATCTGCATCGCTATCTTCCCGCCCTCGCGGTGCACCGCGGCGGTGATCTCGGTGTGCTGCTCGGCCTCCGCCTCGGTGGTCAGCTTGGCGCCGCCCTCGTACGGCCGTCCTGCCTCGTTGGGGGCGATGCCGCCGGTGACGATGAGGCCGACGCCGCCGCGGGCCCGGGTGGCGTAGAACTCGGCCATCCGCTCGAAGCCCCGCTCGGCCTCCTCCAGTCCTACGTGCATGGAGCCCATGAGCACGCGGTTGGGCAGAGCGGTGAAGCCCAGGTCGAGGGGGTTCAGCAGGTGCGGGTAACGGCTCATGGGGCCCTCCGTGCGCGGTGTGGTGTGTCTTTTGTAGACGACCGGCCACGCATTGTGCAACTAGTTGCACAATGAGGAGGGTCACTCTCTGAGGGCCACCCGGGCGATGAGTTCGGCGACCGGTGCGGGCTGATCGATCATCACCAGGTGGCCCGCGTCGGGGACGGTGACCATCGTGACGTTGGGGCTGTCGTCAAGGGCCGCCCGCTCCTCGTCGGTCAGACCGACCTCGTCGTGGTCGCCGCGTACGACCCAGGTCGGCACGTCCGACGCGCGGAGCCGGGCGACCAGCGAACCGTGCCGGCCCAGGTACTCGTAGTAGTGCCGGACCGCGTGGCGGCAGAACGCCGGGTCGTTCTTCTCGAACTCGGCGACCAGTGCCTCGCGGCGGGCCGGGGGCAGACTGCTCGCCATGGCTCGGGGCATCACCCTCATCAGGCGGACCAGGTCAGGGCTCCGATGCCGGGCAGCCGCCCGAGGCTGTCGGCGAAGGCGAGCACCTTGGACTCGTCGGGCGCCGAGAAGGTGGGGGACAGCAGGACGACCGGGCCGGCGAAGTGTCCGCCGGCCACCATCTCCAGAGCGACGTTGGCACCGAGGCTGTGGCCGACCACGACGTCACAGCCACGCTCCGCGGCGAGTGCGCCGGCCAGCGCCGCGTAGTTCTCCATGCTGAGGTTCCGCGGCGCCGGGGTGCCGGCGTGCCCCGGCACCGTCGCGGCCACCAGCCGCACCGGCGCGGAGGCGAGCGGCGATGCGGCCATCATGTCGTCGTAGAACGCCGTGCTGCACATTCCGCCGGGAACCAGCAGCACCGTCTTGCGGGGCGTCGACGGGCCCCGCCTCATGAATGTCCCACGCGCGGAACTCTGCGGGGCTGCTCATGGTCGGGCCTCCGTCTCCCACCTGCACTCAGCCAGAGTGTGGCGCGCGGGCCGAGATGATCGGATGATCCGGGGCCGAACGCGGCATGTCGGCCAGGGTCCTAGGGACGGACGCCGGTCACCACGTGGGCGTTTCTCTCGTCGGAGACGGCCAGGCGGGCGATCAGGCCGCTGCGGGCGAAGGCCTCCACGGCCAGGGGGGCCTGGTGTTCGCTCGTCTCGACGAGGAGGCAGCCGCCGGGCGCCAGCCATCGGGGTGCTTCGGCGGCGACCCGGCGTACGAGGTCGAGCCCGTCCGCGCCGCCGTCGAGCGCGACCAGGGGTTCGTGGTCGCGGGCCTCCGCGGGCAGCAGGCCCACCTCCTGCGTGGGGACGTACGGCACGTTGGCGGCCAGGATGTCGACGCGGCCGCGCAGCATGTCGGGCAGGGCCGCGAAGAGGTCGCCCTCGTGGACGTGACCGGCGAACGGCGCGACATTGCGGCGGGCGCAGCGCACCGCGGCCGGGTCGATGTCGGCGGCATGGAGCTGGGGGCCGCCGAGGGACGCGGCCAGGGCGGCGCCCACCGCGCCCGAGCCGCAGCACAGGTCCACGACCACGGACGCGCCGCGCGCGAGGGCGACGGCCTGGTCGACCAGGAACTCGGTGCGGCGGCGCGGCACGAAGACACCGGGCTCCACGCTCACGCGCAGTCCGTGGAACTCAGCCCAGCCGAGGACGTGTTCGAGGGGCAGTCCCGCGACGCGCCGGTCCACCATGGCGGCGGCCTCGTCAGGGGTGCGGGCCGTGGAGAGGATCAACTCCGCCTCGTCCTCGGCGAAGACACAGCCGGCGGAACGGAGCGCGGAGACAACGGAATCAGCGGAGAGAGGGGGCATGAAGCCGAGAGCCTTTCGAGGAGCCGAAGGGTGCTCTCGCGCTCACCTACAAGCGGTGGGCGGCGTTGCCTCGAGGGGAGAGCACCCGACCTGACACAGCGGTAATGGGTCTCACCTCCTCGGCAACTCATCGGCTGGGGTGGTCCGCAGCCGGGACGGCCACCCTACAGGAGCGATCAGACGGCGACCGACTCCTCCAGCTCTTCCTCCGCCTCCTCGGATTCCTCGGCCTCCTCGGCTGCGGGAACAGCCTCTTCCCGTACGACACGACGGGCGCGCGCACGCTCGACGGCACCGGCGACAGCCGTCACCAGCAGTCCGATCACCAGCCAGGCCGCCAGCGTCCCCACGTTGCCGGACAGGCCGTCGCGGCCGAAGTAGAGGAGGCTGCGGATGCCCTCGACGAATCCGGCGCCGTTCCAGAAGGCGTGCAGGGTGCCGAAGAAGCCGTTCTGCAGTTCCGGCCGGAACAGGCCTCCGGAGCTGGTGAAGTTGAGCATCACGAAGAGCACCATCATCGCGAGCGTGGTCCACCGCTTGAGGAACGTGTGCAGGCCGACGCCGATGAAGAGGATGCCCGCGGAGTACAGCCAGCTCATCGCCCACACGCTCGCGAGGTCGTGGTGCGCGAGGTGGAAGACGGGGCCGGCGAGCGCCGCGCCGATGACGCTCACGACACCGGAGACGCCCACGGCCAGCAGGGCCCGTATCCGCATGGGCAGGCCCGCGCCCGCCGCACCGAGCGCCGCGACGGACGCGTACGAGCCGATGCTCAGGGCGATGAGCAGGAAGAACAGGCCCTGGCCCGTGGGGTCGTCGTCGACCGGCGGGGCGACGTCGGTGACCTTCAGGGGCACGCCCTGCTGGGCGGCGACCGGTGTGAAGACCTTCTCGACGGCCGTGGCGCCCATGTCGGAGGCCGCCGTGGCGACGACCAGCTCCGGCGTCTTCGAGCTCGGCACGTAAGCGCCGGTGATGTCACGGGACTTGAGCAGGTCCACCGCCTCGGTGCGGTTGGCGACGGTCCGGACGTCGAGCCTGTCCCCCGCCGCGTCCTTGACCGTCTGGGCGAAGACCTTCATCTCGGGGCCACTGCCGACGACGGCGACGGGCAGGTGATGCGGCTCCGGCGTCACGAACGCGCCCATGTAGGCCAGCCCCATGCCGAGACACATCAGCAGGGGGGTGACCAGGTGCGTGAGCACATGGCGTAGGGCCGGTGAGCGCAGGCCGGTGAACACGGGACCTCCATTGATCAGCCAGTGGCTACTGGTGGAAATATTGGTTGGCATATACAACTCTCTATCAAGTTGTACTATACAACCAGACGAGCGAAGGAGGTCCCGTGAAGGCACCCGGAGGGTCCGATGAGACCGTTGTCACCACTCACACGTCCGCCGCCGACACCGCCGTCGAGACCATCCAGCGCGAGATGACCGCCTTCGCCCGGCGGGCCCGGGCCTCGGCGGGGCGTATGCACCCCGAGCTGTCCCTGGTCTCGTACACCCTGCTGGGTCATCTGGAGAACAGCGGCGGCTGCCGGGCCACCGACCTGGCCTCGCACTACGCGCTGGACAAGTCCACCGTGAGCCGTCAGGTGACCGCGCTGGAGCGGGCCGGCCTCATCGAGCGGCGGCTCGACCCCGAGGACCACCGGGTGCAGGTGCTGCATCTGACGGAGGCCGGCACTCAGATCCTCGCCCAGGTGACCCGCAGCCGCCGCGTGGCGTTCCGCGAGCGGCTCACGGGCTGGTCGGAGGAGGACCTCACCCGCTTCGCCTCGTACCTGCTGCGCTACAACGCGACGGCCTCGCAGGAGGAGCCGCTCGGCAGCCCGCCGACCGGCTGACCCGCGTTCGTCATCCGACGCCCACGGCCCGGCCCTCGCCCAGGTTCTCGGGCACCCGCGCCGCCATGAAGCGGGTGGAGCGGCGCAGGCGGAAGCCCAGGGACTCATAGAGCCGGATGGCGTTGGTGTTGCCCGCGGCGGTATGCAGGAACGGGGTCTCCCCGCGTTCGCGGATGCCGTGCCCGACGGCGAGGATCAGCCGGGTGGCCAGGCCCTCACCGCGAAAGTCCGCGGCGGTGCAGACCGCGCTGATCTCGGTCCAGCCCGGCGGGTGCAGCCGCTCCCCCGCCATCGCGATCAGGGCGCCGTTCCGGCGTATCCCGAGGTAGGTGCCCAGCTCTACCGTGCGCGGCAGGAAGGGGCCGGGCGTGGTCCGTTCGACCAGGTCCAGCATCTCCGGTACGTCGGCGGGACCGAGCCGCACCGCCTCGGCGTCCGGCGCCGCGGCGATCCCGTCGTCGACGAGCTGGACGCCCGCGATGTCGAAGGTCACCTCCCAGCCGTCCGGGGTCCGCCCACTGAAGCCGGCCAGCGGCACCTCGCCGCCGGGGCCCACCAGCGCCGCCAGGTCCGCCCAGTCCGCGCCGTCCGGCTCGTCCGGCAGCGCCAGCCACGGCGATACGTCCACGGGGTAGCGCAGCACACGTCCACGGCGCTCGGCGAAGTGAGCGTGCGGGCCGGTGAGGGAGCCGAGGGCGGGGTTGTCCAGGGGGTGCGGGCTCTTCGGCGAACCGAGCCGTGAGCTCTCCAGCACGGAGGCGCCGGTGGCCACGCCCTGGCCCGGGTCGTCCAGCGGGTACGCGCCGCTCGGCGAGCCCAGCCTTGAGCTGCTCAGCGGGTGTGCGCCGGGCGATGAACCCAACGTGGGACGGCCCGGCGACTGCCCGCCAGGCGACGAACCCAGCACCGCACGGTCCAGCGACTGCCCGCCAGGCGATGCACCCCGCACGGCATGGTCCAACGGCTGCCCGCCAGGCGACGAACCCCGCACACCATGGTCCAGCGACTGCCCGCCAGGCGACGAACCCTCGTCCAGCGACTGCCTGCCGGGCGACGCGCTCTCGTCGGGGCTGTTCAGCGGGTGTGTGGTCATGCCCGGACCTCGATCACGATCTTGCCGCGGGCGTGGCCGTCCTCGACGGTGCGCAGCGCCTCGCCCGCCCGGTCGAGCGGGAAGGTCCGCGTGACGAAGGGCCGCAGCTTGCCGTCGACCGCGAGGTTCGCCACCGCGTCGAGTACGGCGGCCGTGCGGGCGCGTTCGACGCCCGAGCCGCCCAGCTTCGCCACCGTTTCGCGGTCGGCACCGGTGATCACCTTCGCCGGCTCGGCCGGCAGGGTCGCCGCGGCTTCCAGGACCTCGCCCCCGACGAGGTCGAACACGGCGTCTACGCCGTCCGGCGCCGCCGCGCGGACCCGTTCCGCGAGGTCGGGCCCGGACGGCACGTGGACGGCCCCCAGCGACTCGACGAAGTCCTTCTTGCTCTCGCTCGCGACCCCGACGACGCGCAGCCCGAAGGCGCGTGCGATCTGGCTGGCGGAGACACCGACTCCGCCACCGGCGCCGGTGATCAGCACGGTCGCGCCGGCGGGCAGACCGAGCTGACGGATTCCGTCGTACGCGGTGGCCGCCGCGACCGGCAGCGCCGCGGCGTCCGTGAACGACAGCTCGGCGGGCTTGTGCGCCGTGACGGCGACGGGCAGCAGGGCGTACTCGGCGTATCCGCCCGCCACCGGATTGCCGAATACCTCGTCTCCGACGGCGAAGCCGGTCACCTCGGCGCCGATCTCCTCGACGACCCCCGCGACCTCGTTGCCGAACACCGCGGGCAGCTCGCGCTCGGGGCCGCCCGGGCGGCGATAACCGGTCCGCTGCTTCCAGTCGACGGGGTTCACACCGGCCGCGCGCACCGCGACGAGGACCTGGCCGGGGCCCGGGCTCGGGCGGTCCCGCTCCACCAGGGCCTCGGTCTCGGGACCGCCGTACCGCGTGAAGACATACGCCTTGGGCATCTGCTTCCTCATTCTCTCGTTCGCCGTCACCGGTCGCGGCGGCCACAGTCACC
The DNA here is from genome assembly GCF_040651675.1 of Streptomyces sp. NPDC048415. Classification (NCBI taxonomy): domain Bacteria; kingdom Bacillati; phylum Actinomycetota; class Actinomycetes; order Kitasatosporales; family Streptomycetaceae; genus Streptomyces; species Streptomyces sp. NPDC048415. The sequence goes on from NZ_JBEZKJ010000063.1 coordinate 30,329, forward strand.
GGTTGTAGATGTACGGGCCACCGGAGTCGACTCCAGCAGCAAGGAAGATCCCGGCGCGGCTATTCCCCGGCCTGGGGAGAGTTCATGCGTCCGCAATGATCAGACCCCGCCCGGGCCAGGAGCACCGTCTACAGCCGCGTACGGTTGAATGCGTCAACATCGCTGCACCCGCAGGCACTGATCACGCTCGATCCGCGGGCCGCCGTCACGACGGCCCTGGAGGCACCACCCGTATGAACGTCACGCGAGGCTTCACCGGGCGCCCGCGCGCCCACAACTCAGGACTGCCGCCCGGCCAGTACGACGCGGGCGACGACTGGCCCGTCCTGTCCGCCGAGGTCACCCCGGACCTGGCGCCCACCGAGTGGACCTTCCGGATCGACGGTCTGGTGGCCGAGCCGCGCACCTGGACCTGGGAGCAGGCGCGGGCGCTGCCCGATTCGGCGTATGAGGGCGACATCCACTGCGTGACGAGCTGGTCGAAGTTCGGGGTGCGCTTCGGAGGCGTGTCCCTGGACGCGTTCCTGGACGCCGTGCGCCCGGACGCGGCGGCCACCCACGCGATCGCGTACTCACACACCGGGTACACCACGAACCTTCCGCTCGCCGACCTCAGCGGCGGCCGTGCCTGGATCGTGTGGGAGTACGACGGGAAGCCCCTCCCGGCCGAACACGGCGGCCCGGCACGGCTGATCGTGCCGCACCTGTACTTCTGGAAGAGTGCCAAGTGGATCGCGGGCCTCAGGCTTCTCGACCACGACGAGCCGGGCTTCTGGGAACAGAACGGCTACCACGCACGCGGCAACCCCTGGGAAGAGCAGCGCTACTCCGGTGACTGAGACGACCACTGAGACCGTGACGGAGACCTTCGTACCGCCGACACGCTTCGCCGTGCCCGGGCGGATCGGCGTGAGCAACCGGGCCGCCGCCACCTGGCAGACGGCCACGCTCACCGAGATCCGCCGGGAGACCCCGCACGCGGCCACCTTCCGCTTCGCGGTTCCCCGGTGGGCGGGGCATCTGCCCGGGCAGCATCTGATGCTGCGGCTGACCGCCGGGGACGGGTATGTGGCGCAACGCCACTACTCGCTCGCGTCACCGCCCGACGACGCCGGTCACATCGAGCTGACCCTCGACCATGTCGAGGGCGGCGAGGTGTCCGGCTGGTTCCACACGATGGCCCGGCCCGGCGACTCGATCGAGGTACGCGGCCCGCTCAGCGGCTTCTTCGCCTGGCCCGGCGACCGGCCCGCGCTGCTCATCGGCGCCGGCTCCGGTGTCGTACCGCTGATGTCGATGCTGCGCCATCACCGCGCACGCGGTCTGGACGTACCGGTACGGCTGCTCGTCTCGGCGCGCGGCCCCGAAGAACTCATCTACGCGCGGGAGTACGGCGAGGAGACCACGCCCGTCTTCACGCGTCGCGCCCCGGACGGCGTACCGGTGGGACGTATGGCGGCCGCACATGTGGCACCGCTCCTGGCCGAACAGCCCCCTGGTGGGTGGGAGGCCTATGTGTGCGGCTCCAACGGGTTCGCTGAGCATGCCTCGCGGCTGCTGGTGGAGGCGGGTCAGCCGGTGGACCGCATTCGTATCGAGCGCTTCGGCTGAGTAGGGGCGCCGGGGGCGCCGGCAGACGCGGGCCCTCTCGCCTCGACCCCGGGGTTTCGGGCGCGGTATGCCGGGGACTCCGCCCACAGAGGAGAAGTACGGGAAGCGCCCTACCGCGCGGGGCGGGTACGGCTGCGTGGAGCGGCCCCGCGGGCAGGAGTCGGGCGTGGCGGGTTCCTCATCATCGGGCGCCCGGAGCCGGAGTCCGTCCGTTCGCGCGGCGGCAACGAGCCGCTCGGCGGCCGGATCGGGCCGACGGCGGGGCTGTGGCGGCACGCCGGTGTCCTTCGCGTGCTGACGGGCTGTCCATCGCCACCGTGACTCCCGTTCGTCGCACGGAGTGGTGCGCGGGTCCACGGCGGCGCGGATCAGTCGTGCGGCGGTGAAAACGGCGCGGGCCGGCCCGCCCGGAGCGCTCGCCGTCGTGCGTGGTACGCGAGGAGGTGGAGATGCGAACCCGGGTGCGCGGCTGGCGTTGGCGCCGCAATCCGCTTCGGCGCCGCTGCGATGTCGTCGAGGCGTGGATCGTCGCGATCGTCGGGGTGCTGCTGTTCATCGGCGCGCCCCTGGCCGGGGCGGGCGCCGGACGGTGGACGTACGACACGGCGCGGACACAAGCGGCGGAACAGCGAGCCGAACGGCATGAGGTGCGCGCCGTACTCCTCGAGGACGCGGTCCCGGCGGTGCCCGCGACACAGGGTGGCGCCCAGCGCACGTTCCGGGTACTGGTGCGCTGGAGTGGGCCGGACGGGGTCACGCGGACCGGCCCGGCGCAGGTGCCCGCGGGCGCCCGGCGCGGTGAGCGCGCCGATGTCTGGCTGGACGTCCGGGACCGGACCGTGCGTCCGCCGTTGAACGACGCCGCGATCTGGCAACACACCCTTTCCACCGGGGTGTTCACCACCGCGGCCACCGCACTCGTCGTCCTCTTCGCGTACTCCGCCGTACGCCGGGCCGCCGTACACCGCCGACTGATCGAGTGGGAACGCGACTGGGCGCGCACGGAACCGGAATGGAGGCGACGCACGGCGTGACGCCGAAACACCACGCTCCCCCGGAGTCCGCGGCGAGTTCCGTACCTTGGCGGCCTCCAACGGCACACGTACGGTGTGATCATCCGCACTTCTGATGCCAAAGGTGGTCCTTCATGGCCCTGTTCGACCTCCCCCTCGAAGAACTCCGCGACTATCGCAGCGCGTCCGCCGAGCCGGAGGACTTCGACGCCTTCTGGGCCAAGACGCTCCAGGAGGCCCGCGAGCACGACCTCGACGCCCGCTTCGAGCCGGTCGCGACCCCTCTGAGGACCGTGAAGGTGTACGACGTCACGTTCGCCGGATTCGGCGGGCACCCGGTCAAGGGCTGGCTGACGCTGCCTACAGCGGCGGACGGGCCCCTGCCCGCGGTCGTGGAGTTCGTCGGGTACGGCGGCGGGCGCGGCCTCGCGCACACTCATCTCCTGTGGGCCTCGGCGGGCTTCGCGCACTTCGTGATGGACACGCGCGGCCAGGCCAGCGCCTGGGGCGGCGGCGACACCCCGGACCCGGTGGGCAGCACTCCCTCGTTCCCCGGCTTTATGACGCGGGGGGTCGAGGACCCCGAAAACTATTACTACCGGCGGCTGTTCACCGATGCGGTGCGCGCCGTGGAGGCGGCACGCTCGCATCCGCTGGTCGATGATGCCCGCACCGCGGCTCTCGGCGGCAGCCAGGGCGGCGGCATCACGCTCGCGGTGGGCGGTCTGGTGCCCGACCTGGCCGCGATCGCGCCCGATGTGCCCTTCCTGTGCGACTTCCCGCGCGCCGCGGTGCTCACCGACCGCGCCCCGTACCGGGAGATCGGCAACTACCTCAAGACCCATCGCGGCCGCACCGAGCAGGTGTTGCGCACGCTCTCCTACTTCGACGGTGTGCATTTCGCCGCACGCGGCCGGGCGCCCGCGCTGTTCTCGGTGGCACTGGAGGACCAGACCTGCCCGCCGTCGACGGTCTTCGCGGCGTTCAACGCGTGGGGGCACGACGAGAAGGAGATCGAGGTGTACGACTTCAACGACCACGAGGGCGGCGGCCCCTATCAGGAGGCGGCCCAGCTGCGCTGGCTGCCGTCGTACCTCTGAGGCCCGCGATGGACACGGCTGGTGCGGCGCGGCGCTTCGTCCGGGTATGGCAACGGGCCTGGGCGGCTCACGACGTCGAGGCGATCCTGGAGTTGTACGCCGCCGACTGCGTGCACCGGTCCATGCCGTTCCGTGAGCCGCACCGGGGCCGGGGCGAGCTCGCGGCGTATGTGCGGTGGTCCTTCGCGGCCGAGCGCACGACCGATGTCCGGTTCTCCGAACCGATCGTCGGACAAGGCGGCCTCGCTGTCGTCGAGTTCCGTGTCCTGGCGGAGGAGGAGGGACGGCCGTCGACGCTGGCCGGCTGTGTCTTCGTACGTTTCGACGCGGAGGGACTGGCCGTGGAGACCCGCGACTACTGGCACACGGCGGCGGGCCACCAGGAGCCCACCGGTTCGCTGTTCGTCACCTGACCGGGCGCCGGCATCCGCGCCTCGGCCGTGGAACGGATGCCATGCCGCGGCTTCCCTCCAGCGCCGCAGAGCGGATGCGGTCCCGCGGCTTCCCTCCAGTCCGACCAGTCGGTACGTTCGACGGGGCCCGGATCTCCTCCGGGGTTCACCCGCGGACGTATGACGGAGGGCTCATGTCCCCACAGGCGCCACACGTGCAAGGTCACTGCGACGCGCGCTTCACGGCGGTGCGTGCCGCGTTCGAGGAGAACTTCCGCGACCGGGACGAACTGGGCGCCGCCGTCGCGGTCACGCTCGACGGGGAGACCGTGGTGGACCTGTGGGCCGGCTGGGCCGACGCGGCACACACCCGCCCCTGGGAGCGGGAGACACTGGTCAACGTGTGGTCGACGTCGAAGGGACCGACCGCCCTGTGCGCGCACATCCTGGCCGACCGGGGGCTGCTCGACTTCGACGCCCCGGTGGCCGCGTACTGGCCGGAGTTCGCGGCGGCGGGCAAGGAGTCGGTGCTCGTCCGGCATCTGCTGTCGCACCGGGCGGGGCTGGCCGGGCTACGCGTGCCGCACACGTTCGCGCAGCTCTGCGACTGGGAGCTGACCGTGCGGCGCCTGGCCGAGCAGGAGCCCTGGTGGGAGCCGGGGACGCGGTCCGGGTATCACGCGTTCACGTTCGGCCACCTGGTCGGCGAGGTCGTGCGGCGGATCTCGGGGCTGCTGCCGGGCGCGTTCCTGGAACGGGAGGTGACCGGGCCGCTGGGGATCGACTTCACCATCGGCCTGCCGGAGAAGGAGGCCGACCGGACGGCCGAGCTGGTGCATCCGCCGACCGCGTCGAGCAGCGAACAGAGCGCTGTCTTCGCCCAGTTGGCGCCCGCCGCGCTGGCCGCCCTCGCCAATCCCCTCGTCGGCGCCACAGAGGCGAACACTCCACAGTGGCGGGCCGCCGAGATCCCGGCCGCCAATGGGCACGGCACGGCCCGCGCGGTCGCCGCGCTGTACGGGATCTTCGCTCTCCGGGGCGCGTACGGCTCCCGGCAGGTGCTCTCGCCCGAGGCCGCCGAGCGGGTGCGCGAGGGCCAGGGCGGCTGCCGTGACCTGGTGCTGGGCGCTGGGTTCGAGCACGAGACGGAGATCGGACTCGGGCTGTGGCTGAGCGGGCCCGGCGGCTCGTACGGGCCCAACCCGAGGGCTTTCGGACATGACGGGTTCGGCGGCTCCTGCGGTCTCGCCGACCCGGAGGCGGGCGTCTCCCTGGGGTACGTCATGAACCGTATGGGCCCGCACATCGCCGACGACCCAAGGAAGATGGCACTCGTCGACGCCCTGTACAGCGCGCTCTGAGCACGCCTTCACGGCATGGGGGTGTGGGCTGAAATCGGCCGAACTGCACGGCCGCTCTTTCCTGGTGGTTTAGACCAATGCTAGATGTGGTGCCGCAATGAACCCGCACGGTTACGTCTTGTCACCACGCAGGAGGCGCGGACATGGCCCGCACCACCCAACCATCCGACCACGAGCCGCTCTACGCGCGGATCGCCACGCAACTGCTCGGCGAGCTGAGCGACGGGAGCATTCCCCCCGGCGAACGCCTGCCGGGAGAACGGGAGTTGGCCGCCCGCTTCGAGGTGAGCCGGGAAACCGTACGGCAGGCGCTGCAGATGCTGCGACGCGGCGGTCTGGTCTCCACCGACCGGCGCGGCAGCCACGCGACGCTGCCCGGCTCCGCCGCCGAGCACATACCCTCCCTCGACTTCCCCGTCGGAGCACACAGCACCGAACCATGTGCCCGCCGACGCACCAGTGTGACCTGGGAGGCTCCCCCGCCGGAACACGCCGAGGCCCTCGGACTCGCGCCGCGCCGGCCGACGCTGGTCCACCGCTACGAGTCGGCCGCGGCGGACGGCAGCGGGCTGCGTACGGCCGTGACGTCCTTCTCCGCGGTCGCGGTGACCGAGGTCGAGGAGTTGGCCCGCTACCGCGACCGCGCGGACGGCACCGCGTCGGCACAACTGCGCCGGGCCTACGACTGGATGCGCAAGGCGGGCCTGACCCTCCACCATCGGGACGCGATCACCCGGCTGCCGCAGTCCGTACGGGTCACCCGGCGGGTGCACGACCAGTACGACCGGCCGCTGGAGATCACCGACCTCGTGGTGGACGCCCAACAGGACGCCCTGGTCTACGAGTTCACGCTGCCGGCGGCCGGATGACCTCCCCGGGGCGGCGGAAGTACATGCGTACGGTGGAGCCCGCGGGGCCGAGGCTCTCGGCCACGAGATCGCTCAACTGCCGCACCACCCACATGCCGTGGCCGCCCGCGGCCCGCGGGTCGGGCGGCAGATGGCCCGGGAACCGGGCGGTCGTCGCGGAGTTGTGCCCACCATGGTCACGGACCTCGCAGATCACGTAGTCGGCGTCGTTGCTCAGCCGCAGTACCCCGCCTCCGCCGCCGAACCGCACCGCGTTGACCAGCACCTCGTGCACCGCCGCCACAATGTCGTACGTCCGCTGCTCGGGCATCCCCGACCGGCGGGCGTACGCGGCGAGCGCGCCGCGCACGTCGGCCGACCGGCCACGTGAGAAGCGGATGTCGTCCAAGCAGTCGGGCAGCGGTACCGCAGGGCGGGCGGCGTCGCATTCGGCGGAGAAGTCGGCCGGGTCGACGTAGTGCCCGCTGGGGGCGGACGTGCGGGCGCCGAGGGCGAGTTCGGGGTGGGTGCGGGTCGCCGTGCGCAGGATGTCCGCGGACACCGCGCGGGTGTCGTAGGGGCACAGGATCCAGTGGCCGGAGTCGGCGAAGGCGACGTTCAGCAGCGACTCGTAGCGCAGCCACTCGCGCAGCTCGAAGTCGGTGCGGCCCGTCCAGACGGGTTCGCCGATGACACGGACGCGGCGGCCTGCGCCGTGCTCCGCGCAGTACGCGTGGTACTGGCCCAGGGTGCGCGAGGGACGGCCGTACCAGTCGTCGGCGTCGACGAACTCGACGCCGTCGCGGCGGTTGCCGAGGGCCGCTTCGAGGAGCGCGATGTTGGGATCCTTGACGACGGCCAGGACGGCGTCGCCCGCGGCCAGGCCGTCTCGGGCGAAGTCCAGGGTTCCTTCGAGGAACTCGTCGTCCGAGCCGTAGCACAGCGCCTGGTGGACGAAGCCGGTTCGGGTCATGGCTGGTCCTCTCCTTGTTCGATGCGCAGGCCGGGTACGCGGTCCCAGCCGGTCACCCGCATCACCCGCTGGATGTGCGGGGCGACGCCGTGCAGGACGAGGGTGCCGCCCGCCGCGTACAGACCGAGGGCGGAGAAGACCAGCAGACGCAGCGCGCCGACGTCGATGAAGCGCAGATCGCGCAGGTCGAGCCGGGTGCGGACGCCGCTCGCGCGGTTGCGGGCTCGGGATGTCTCGGCGTGCAGCGCGCGGGCCACCGCCGTGACGTTCGTGTCGTCGATCTCTCCGGACAGCGCCAGGCCGGGCGGCGCGAAGGTGCGGGTGATGGAGAGCAGTTCGTCGTGCCAGACGAGGTCGGCGGCCACCCGGCCGTGGTGCAGGCCTTCGAGCGGGACCAGCTCGTCCTGGTCGAAGACACGGCGGTCGTACTGGCAGACGCCGAGCACGGGCAGGGAGGCGAAGACCGGATCGAGCAGGAGTTCGCTGTCGTGCAGCGTCTTGAGGCGATTGTCCGCCCGTCCGCACAGCACCTCCATGCTGACGCGCAGGCCGAGGAAGCCGTCGGCGACCGCGCGGCGCGCCTCCCGGCGGATCACCTCGTCCAGGTCCCACAGCCCTTCGGGCGTGGCCAGATGCGGGTCGACCGCCAGCCGCCCGCTCGCGATCTCCTCGTCCAGCGGGCAGCCGTGCGCCTCCAGGAAGGACAGGGCCAGGCCCGCCGGAGCGTCTACCGGCGTCAGCACAAGTCCGCGTTGCCCGCTGGCCAGCCCGTCGAGGAGGAACGCGGCGAGTACGGTCTCGCGCTCCTCGTCCGTGTCGTAGCCGAGCAGCAGATGATCTCCGGGACGCATCTGCCCTACGGCTCGCAGCGCCGGTACGACTGCCATCCCCCGCACCCCCCAAGGTCGCCACTCGGTGTGCCGGGACGCTTCCACGCTACGCCGGAAGCGGCGGGCGCGTGAGGGGTTAGGGTGACCGCCATCGGGTCCGGTGAGGGGGAGCGATGGCGGCCTCTGTGCGCAACGGCACGACCGGCAATCTGCCCGCCGAGGCCAACGCCTTCATCGGACGCGAGGAGGAACTCGCCCGTATCTCCAGCCTGTTGGGCCGCACGCGCCTCGTGACCCTCACCGGCCCCGGAGGGGTCGGCAAGTCACGCCTCGCGCTGCGGGCCGCGCATGCCGCGCGCCAGACGTTCCCGGGCGGGGTGTGGCTCGTGGAGCTGTCGGAGCTGCGCGACCCCGATCTGCTCACCAACGCCGTGGCACAGGCGACCCGGCTGACCGAGCAGACCCTGCGGCCCCTGCTGGAGGGGCTCTGCGAACATCTCGCCGGGGCCCCGCTGCTGCTCCTCCTCGACACCTGCGAGCACGTGCTCGACGAGTGCGCGCGCGTGCTGCCGCAACTCCTCGCGGCGCTGCCCGAGTTGCGCGTTCTGGCCACCAGCCGGCAGCCCCTCGGCCTACCCGACGAGCGGCTGCTGGCGGTGGCGCCGCTCCCGCTCGGTGAACGTGACGACGCGGTCGCACTGTTCACCGCGCGCGCGGTGGCGGCCATACCGGCGTTCGCGCTGACCGACGCCAACCGGGCGAGCGTGGCCGCGGTGTGCGCCCGCCTCGACGGGATTCCGCTGGCACTTGAGCTGGCCGCGGTCCGGCTGCGCGGTTTCCCCCTCGACCGCCTCCTGAAGGGCCTCGACTCCCGCTTCGACCTCCTCGTCTCGCCCGCCCGGCCGCGGCTCGCCCGCCATCAGACGCTGCGTACGGCGATCGGCTGGAGCCATGAGCTGTGCACCCCGCTGGAGCGGCTGCTGTGGGCCCGCCTCTCGGTGTTCGCCGGTGGCTGGGACGTGGAGTCGGCCGAATTCGTCTGCCACGGCGGCCCGTTGGACGCCGAGGAGATACTTTCACTGCTCGGCTCGCTCACCGAGAAGTCGATCGTGACGCGCGAGGACGAGGGCGCGGCCGTGCGGTACCGGATGCTCGAAACCGTTCGATCGTTCGGCGCCGAGTGGCTCGGCGGCCTCGGCGAGGAGGGGGCGGTACGCCGCCGCCATCGTGACTACTTCCGCTGGACCGCCCGGCAGGGCGAGGCCGAGTGGCTCGGTCCCGGCCAAAGGATGTGGGCCGAGCGGCTGACCGCGGAGCACGCGAATCTGCGGCTCGCGATGGAGGAGTGCCTCGCGGCGCCGGAACCGGAGACCGCTCTCGAACTCGCGGGGACACTCTGGTACTTCTGGTTCGCCTGCGGCTTCGCCGAGGAGGGACGCGGATATCTGGAGCGGGCGCTACGCCGGGGGCACGACCTCGGCCCCGAGCACACGCTCGCCATCTGGACGCACCGGCTGGTCACCGTCGTACCCGACGACCTGGATGCCGCGGAGTCCGTGAGCGCCTCCTATGTGTGGCTCGCGGAGGAACGCCAACTGCCCGTACCAGCACTGCCGTTGACCGGGGCGAGTCTGGCCGTGCGGGGGGAGTCGGCCCGTTCGGCGGTGCTGTACGGAAGTGCGCCGCAGTGGCCCGGGGGTGGCGGAGGCGCGGAGTTCTTCCAGTTGCTGACGCTCGCCGTACAGGCCTATCTGCTGGCCGGGCAGGGTGCGTTCGAGCGGTGCGCGGCGGTGGCCGAGCGGCTGCGCGCGGACTGCGCGAAGCGCGGGGAGCTGTGGATGCGGGCATGGGGCGACTTCTTCGTCGCGCTCGCCGGGATCGGTCTGGGCCGTCCGGACGAGGCGCTGCGTACGGGGCGCGAGGCGCTGGCCGCGAAGTGGCGCGTGCATGACCGCCTGGGCGCGGCGGCGGTCACCGATCTGCTGGTGGCCGCGCAGGCGAGCCGGGGTGAGCCGGAGCTCGCCGCCCAGCTCCTCGGCGTCAGCAGACGCCTCTGGTACGCGGCCGGTCTCCCCCGGCTCGCCGACTCCGAGACGACCGTCTTCCGCAGGGAGTACGCACGACGGCTGCGCGCGATCCTCGGCACCGCCCGCTTCACCGAAGCGGTGCGCGAGGGACAGGAGTTGGGGCTGGACGAGGCGATGACGCTGGCGCTGGGCGGGGCGGCGGAAGAGGTCTGAGGCCGATGCGGTCCCGCCACATCGCAGGCCGGGTACGCGCCGGTCCTGCTGTCCCGGCCGGACGACCCTGACACGGTCGAGGAGGCCAAGGCCCACCCCGAGGTGTTCGCCGGCAAGACGGTCGGACAGGTCGCCGACCACCTGGGGCTCATCGGCGGACTCGACAAGAACGACCGCCGGGCGGCGGCGTCACCTCCGCCGCCCGGGCTTCCCACGGCCGTACGAGGCCGGGGACTGCATGAGTACGCGCCGCCGTCACCGGCGGCCGCCGGGCGGCGCGGAGGGTACGGGATCCCAGGTGCCCTGGACGACCCTGGCCTGTCGGGCGACGGCCAGGAGTCGGCCGTCCGCCGCCCACACCGCGCTGTCGTCGACCGCCCAGCCGCCGCCCGCCTGGTCGGTGCGGATACGGACCAGAGCCCAGCCTTCTGAGGTGCCGTCGTCCAGTGCGTTGGTGAAGTGGACGGTCAGCTCGGCGGTCGGCACGGGGCGCGGGGTGCGCCAGCGCGCGTAGAGGGCCGGCGGCAGGACGTCGGTGAGCGTCACGACCGCGCCCGCGTCCAGCGGCCGGCCGTCGGCGAACCTCACCCACGTGACCAGTTCGGCCCGCTCTCCCCCGGCCAGCGGCAGGGACTCGGTGGCAGGGCGTATCTCCACCTGCTGGGCGAAGGGCGCGAGATGGCCGGGCAGGTCCAGCGGCCGGCAGTCCGCCGGTCCCGGCACTTCGGGGGCGCCAGAGCCCTCGTAGGAGGGCCCCGGGCGGGCCGGGCCGAACACGGCCGAGCCGACCAGCACCGGCCTCCCGTCCTGCTGACCGGTGAACGTGCAGGTCGAGGCGCGGCGCCCGGCCGACGGCACGGTCACCGAGAGCACCAGGGGGCGTGCGTCGACCGGACGCAGGAAGTGGGTCGTCAGCGCGCGAACAGGGTCCGCGGCGCCGCTCAGGTCCCGTACGGCGGACAGCGCGACCGCCGCGGCGTGCCCCCCGTGCGCGCCTTCCCACGACCACCACAGGGGGTCGATGCGGGCCACGGTCGCCTCCGCGTCGTGCGTGCCGTCGGGCAGGGTGGTCGTCATCGCGTTTCCTCGCACGGTCGGTCCAGCAGAGAGGCCTGAAGCTACTCAGTTGGGAACTCGGACTCACTATAGGCGTGCGAGTTTGAAAAACAAACTCAAAGAGAAACAGGCCTCTGCCCGGTCAGGTGGACCTGGAGAAGCTATGCGGGCGCCGTGCCGGGGCCCCGCGTCGCCACGACCATCCGGCACCGCGGGCTGCCGTCCCGCCGGTATCCGAACTCGGGCAGCGCGTGAAGCTCCACCTCGAATCCGGCCCGGGACAGCTCCCGCTGTACGTCGCCGAGCCGGAACGCTCGGTAGTACATGACGAACGGCGGACGCCGGACGGCGTTGCGCACCCGCATCACCGCGTCGAAGCCAAGCAGCGCCCAGTACCACGGCGAGCTCGGCCGGGGCGGAGCCATGACCGGGAACGCGAAACGCCCGCCGGGCCGCAGCACCGAGTGGACCTGGGCGAACAGGCCCGGCAGCTCCCTCGGCAGAAAATGACCGAAGGCGCCGAAGCTCACCACCAGGTCGAACGCGGAGCCGAAGGGCAGGGCGCGGGCGTCACCGCGCACCCACGCCAGGGACGGCGGACCGTCACTCCGCAGCCGCTCGCGCCCGACCGCCAGCATCCCCGCACTGACATCGATGCCCGCGACGCTGTCGAGGCACAGCTCCCGCAGCACCTCCATGCCCGCGCCCGTGCCGCAGCACAGGTCGAGCCCCGCGCCGAACGGCCCCATCGGCTCCAGCGCCCGGCCGACCGCGTCGAGGATCGAGTCCGGTGTCCGGAAGGGCGTGTGGTCGAACTTCGGCGCGAGCAGGTCGTAGCCGTGCTCGACGGACGAGAGGGCCTGGACGGCCAGTTCGCGGAGGGTGGGGCCTTGCGGGGTGAACATCCCCTTCAGCTTAGGGGCAGCGCGCGCCGTCTGCGCTGATCTATGGTCGCGTGCATGACTTCGTTCCGTCCCGCCCCCGCCTGGCTGGCCGACGCCGTCTTCTACCAGATCTATCCGCAGTCGTTCGCCGACTCCAACGGCGACGGCATCGGCGACTTCAACGGAATCGCCGAACGCCTCGACCACCTCGCGTGGCTGGGCGTGAACACCGTGTGGCTCAACCCGTGCTTCGACTCACCGTTCCGCGACGCCGGATACGACGTCTGCGACTACCTGAACGTCGCGCCCCGCTACGGCAGTGACGACGACCTCGCCCAGCTCGTCGAGGAAGCGGGCCGCCGCGGCATCCGCGTACTGCTGGACCTCGTGGCGGGTCACACCTCGGACGCCCACCCATGGTTCCGGGCCGCCGCGAACGATCCGGCCGACGACCGCTACATCTGGGCGCCCGAAGGCCGCCCCGACGGCTTCGTCGCCTCCCCCGGCAGCCGCCCGGGCGCATACCTGCCGAACTTCTTCGCCTTCCAGCCCGCCCTCAACTTCGGTTATGCGCGCCAGGATCCGGCCGAGCCCTGGCGGGGCCCCGTCGACGCGGAGGGACCGCGCGCCAACCGCGCGGCCCTGCGCACGATCATGGACCACTGGCTGGGTCTCGGCCTCGCCGGCTTCCGTGTCGACATGGCCGCATCGCTCGTCAAGGACGACCCCGACAAGACCGAAACCGCCGGTATCTGGAGGGAGTTGCGCCACTGGCTGGACGGCGCCCACCCGGACGCGGTGCTGCTGTCGGAGTGGGGCGAGCCCGAGGTGTCCATCCCCGCGGGCTTCCACACGGACTTCTTCCTCCAGTTCGGCGGACCCACCGACGGCCTCGCCCTGCGGTCGCTGTGGAGCAACGGCGAGGGCACGGTCGACGAGCTCTGGGACCCGCTCGACTGCTTCTTCGACCCGGACGGCGGGGGCTCGCCGCGCCCCTTCGTCGAGGCCTGGGAGAAAGCCTCCGCCGCCCTCGGCCACAGCGGCTTCATCTCGCTGCCCACCGCCAACCACGACTTCTCCCGTCTCAACTGCGGTCCTCGCACGGCCGATCAGCTCCCCACCGCCTTCGCCTTCCAGCTGACCTGGCCGACCCTTCCGGCGATCTACTACGGCGACGAGATCGGCATGCGCTACGTCCCGGGCCTGCCCGACAAGGAGGGCAGCGTGCTGGGCCCGCGCTACAACCGCGCGGGCTCCCGCACCCCCATGCAGTGGGACGACAGTCCCAACGCCGGTTTCTCCACCGCCCCGCCCGACCGCCTCTACCTCCCCCTCGACCCGTCCCCGGACCGCCCGACGGTCGCCGCCCAGTTCGCCGACGACACCTCCCTCCTCCATCTCGTACGCCGCCTCGTCGCCCTCCGCACCAACACGCCGGAGCTGGGCCGGGGCGGCTCGGTGGAGGTGCTGCACGCCGGATATCCCTTCGTGTACGTGCGAGGCGGGCGGTATCTCGTGGTCGTCAATCCGCGGCGCGATGACGTGAGTTGCGTGTTCGACGCCGAAGCCGACGCACACCCTCTGGAGGTCGCCGGGGTCACGATCGACGAGGGCACCATCACGGCTGGGGGATTCGCGTACGGCGTCTTCGAACTCGGCCGGCGGGCCGGGCAGTGAATCAGCCGACCGTCAGGACGATCGCGCCCGAGTAGCTGCTCCCCGCCGCGATGGCCGTCGCGGCGCCGTCCACCGTCATCGTCACGGACTTGCCGCGCGGCGCCCGCACGGCCGCGTCGGCGGAAACGGTCAGCTTGGTCAGGTACGAGGTCCCGGTCACCGTCCGGGTCGAGCCGCTGCCCAGCTGGACGACCACGCCGTTGTTGACGGCCGCCTGGACGGTGTTGGTGACCTCACCCAGCTCGTAGAAGTTCGAGGAGTCGATCGTGCTGACGCGGTGCTTAGCGCGCGTCGCCGAGATGACGCCCTGGACAGTGGAGTCCTCGAAGGTGAGGACCATGTTCTTGCCCTTGCGCATGCCGTTGTAGAAGTCGCCCTTGAGGGCGATCGAGGTGAAGGCGGCGGCGCCGTCGGCCGTGTGGACCGGGGTCGTGTCGAAGGCGTAGTCCTTCGCCGGGTCGTCCGTGGGCTCGCTGTAGACGCCGACGTTCATCATCTTCCCGTCGACGTTCACCGGGCCCGGGTCGTCCAGCTCGATCATCTGCAGGATGATCCCGTTGCCCGGGTTGAGCCGGGCGCCCCGCGAGCCGTCCACACTGATCGTCGTCTGCTGCCCCTTGTTGAGGAAGGTGGACTTCTCGGAGTTGATGACCGTGCCACCGTCGAGCCTCAGAGTGCCGGCGCCGGAGCGGCCTGGACGTGCGCTACCGGCACCTGGACGTGTCCTCCCCGGACGACTGGGCCGCCCTCGCGGCGTCGCTGTCCGAGGTGCACGGTCTCGTCAACAACGCCGGGATCCCGATGCGCACCCGCCTCGGGTCGTTGGAACTCGCCGACTGGAACCGGGCGTTCGCCGTGAACACCACCGGCCCGATGCTCGGCATCCAGGCGCTCACCCCGCTCATGTCCTGCGGTGCGTCCATCGTGAACGTCGGCTCGGTCGCGGGCCTCACCGCCCACCACGCCGTCGCCTACACGGCCAGCAAGTGGGCGCTGCGCGGCCTGTCGAAGGTCGCCGCCCTGGAGCTGGCGCCCCGCGGCATCCGTACGAACGTGATCCACCCGGGTTACATCGAGACCCCGCTGATGGCGACCGCGAACCCGGTCTTCGTGCGGGCGCACCTGGCGATGACACCCCAGGGCCGCCCGGGCGCCGTCGACGAGGTGGCGCCCCTCGTCGTGTACCTCCTCTCGGACGAGTCGTCCTACGTGAACGGCGCCGAGATCACCGTGGACGGCGGCTACTCGGCGCACGACGGGGTGAAGGCGATCACGAACGCGCTCGACTCGTAGTGACCAGACGGTCGGGGCCAGGCCGTTCGGGCCGGCGCAACAGGGCGAGCGCGCAGCCCAGGCCGATCGCCGCGAGGACGGCACACGCCGTGAACGCGGCCCGGTAGCCGGCGGTCAGACCCGCGAGACCCGGGCCGCCGGTGCAGGACACGGCGACCGACGTGACGACAGCGACTCCGAACGCGCCGCCGATCTGGAAGGCCGCGGTGTTGATGCCGGACGCCACGCCCGACTCCCGCTCCCCCACCCCGGTCAGCGCCGCGATGGACCCGGCGACCGCGCAGGCGCCCAAGCCGGGCCCGAAGACCAGCAGCCCGGGGAACAGGTCGCGGACGAATCGGCCGTCCACCGGGACCCCGGCCAGCAGCAGACTGCCCGCGCCGACCAGCGCGAGGCCGCCGACCGCGACAGGGCGGGCACCGATGCGGGTGACCAGGGCCTGGCCCGCGTACGAGCCGATGACCGCGGTCGCGGGCATCACCACGTTGTAGAGGCCGAACCGCAGCGGCGAGTAGCCGACCACGCCCTGCCCGTACTGGGAGAGCGTGTAGGACATCCCGAAGGCGCAGCTGCCCAGCAGGAACACCACGAGGTTGCCGCCGCTCACCGACCGCGCCCGGAGCAGCCGCAGCGGCACCAGCGGCTGCGCCGACCGTGCCTCGACCCGGACGAAGAGCAGCGCCAGCGCGCCGGCGACAGCGAACAGGCCGATCGTCTGCACGGACAGCCATCCCGCGCGCGGGGCCTCGACGACGGCGTACACACAGGCCACGAGCGCGGCGGTGACGGTGAGCGCGCCCGCCGGATCGTACGAACCGGTACGTGCCCCCGTGCGGCTCTCGCGCAGCAGCAGGGGGCTCAGGACGAGGAGGAGCAAGGCGACCGGCACATTAAGGAAGAAGACCCACTGCCAGCCGAGCACGTCGGTGAGGGGTCCGCCGATCAGCAGCGCGGCCGTGGCGCCGAAGCCGCCGCTGCCGGACCAGATGGCGAGGGCCTTGTTGCGCTCGGGCCCCTCCTCGAAGGTGTTGAGGAGGAGGGACAGCGCGGTCGGCGCCATGACGGCGGCGGAGACGCCCTGCACGGCGCGCGCCGCCACCAGCACGCCCGCGCTCCAGGCGAACCCGCACAGCAGCGAGGACAGCCCGAACAACAGCGTGCCGGTCATGAAGACGCGGCGGCGGCCCAGCAGATCGGCGATCCGGCCGCCGAGCAGCAGCAGCCCGCCGAAGGTGAGCAGATAGGCGCTCATGACCCATTGCGCGCCGCCCGCCGAGAAGCCCAGTCCGTCCGCGATGGTCGGCAGCGCGAGGACGACGATCTGCGAGTCCAGGATGACCATGAATCCGGCCAGGCAGAGCAGGGCGAGAGCGCGCCAGCGACGGGGGTCGCGGGTGGTGAGGGACATGTCCGTGGGTTTGGTGGTGGCAGTCATGGCGGCTCAGCTCCCCAGGCGCAGGCCGGCGAGCCAGGCATCGGGGGTGCTCGGGCCCGGTACGACCGGATGGCGGGCGACCGGGCCGCCGGACGTGAGCGAGAGGCCGGACGCGTGGGGCGTCGGCTGCCCGCGGCGCGCGAGCAGCAGGGCGAGCGCCTTCCTGACGGGCGAGGTGGGGACAGCAGCGGTGGCGGTGGCGGTCACGGGAGTCTCCAATGTCGCGATCGGGTTCCTGCACCCCACCGACGAACGACCCCTACGCCGATCGACACTCCGCGAGCCGTTTCTCCAGGAAGCGCCGCTCGGCCGCGTTCTCCACCAACTCGAGCGCCCTGGCGTACGCCTTGGCCGCCTCCGCCGGGTGCCCCAGGCGGCGCAGCAGATCCGCGCGCGTGGCGGGCAGCAGGTGGTAACCGTCGAGCGTGCCCTCCTCCTCCAGCTCCGCCACCAGGGCGAGTCCCGCCTCCGGGCCCTCGGCCATGCCCACGGCCACCGCGCGGTTCAGCCGGACCACGGCGGAGGGCACGAAGCGCTCCAGCTCGCCGTACAGGGCGTCGATGTCGGCCCAGTCGGTGTCCTCGGCGGTGGCGGCGGTGGTGTGGCAGGCGGCGATGGCGGCCTGGATCTGGTACGGACCTGGACGACCGCGACGCAGGGCGGTTTCCAGCAGGGCGGCGCCCTCGTCGACGGCGGCCCTGTCCCAGGCCCTACGATCCTGGTCCTCCAGCGTCACCAGTTCGCCCGCCGCATCGACCCGCGTGCCGCGTCTGGCGTCGTGCAGCAGCAACAGGGCCAGCAGGCCCAGCACTTCGGGCTCGTCGGGCATCAGGCGGGCCAGCACGCGGGCGAGGCGGATCGCCTCCGCGCACAGGTTCGTGCGCACCAGATCGGCGCCTGCTGTGGCGGCGTATCCCTCGTTGAAAAGCAGGTAGAGCACGCCCAGCACGCCCGTCGTGCGCTCCGGCAGAAGGTGCGCGGGCGGAACGCGGTACGGGATGCCGGCGTTGCGGATCTTCCGCTTGGCGCGGACCAGGCGCTGCGCCATCGTCGCCTCGGGGACGAGGAAGGCGCGGGCGATCTCGGGCGTGGTCAGCCCGGCGAGGGTGCGCAGGGTCAGCGCGACCCTGGCCTCGATCGGGAGCGCCGGGTGACAGCAGGTGAAGATGAGCCGCAACCGGTCGTCGTGCACACCGCTGTCGTCCTCGGCGTCGTACGCCCTTTCCTGTAGCGCTGACACGGCCGCCTCCCGCAGCTTCTGTGCCCCGACCGCCTCCCGGCGCAGCACGTCCAGCGCGCGGTTGCGCGCGGTCGTGGTCAGCCAGGCGCCGGGGCGGCGCGGCACACCGTCGCGCCGCCACCGCTCCAGGGCCTGGGCGAAGGCGTCCTGCGCGCACTCCTCGGCGAGGTCCCAGTCGCCGGTCACCCGGATCAGGGTGGCGACGACCTGACCCCACTCCTCCCGGAAGGCGGCCGCGACCGCCTCCCGCACGTCGGTGTCGTTCATTCCCAGACCGGCCGCACCTCCACCGAGCCGCCGCCCAGCGCCGCCGGATGCCGTGAGGCGAGCGCGATGGCCTCGTCGAGGTCGGCGACCTCGATGATGTCGAAGCCCGCGACGTACTCCTTGGACTCCACGAACGGCCCGTCGCTGAGCAGGACTTCGTCGCCCTGGACCCGGACGGTGGTGGCGTCGCTGGACGGCCGCAGCCGGGCGCCGCCCTTCACGATGTCGCGGCTGCGCACCTCGTCGATGTACGAGGTGAAGCGGGGGTCGTCGGCGATCTGCTCGGGGCTGAGCTCCTCGCCGCCGACGGGGGTGCAGATGAACAGGACGTACTTCATGACCGCTCCTCCCTGAGGCCTGCCTCGAACGGGACCGACGCGTGCTCATGGGCGATCAGCCAACGGTCGCCCACGGCACGGTAGCCGGTGGTCACCCGCGCCGTGCTGTCCAGCGGCTCGCCCGTGGCGAACGTGCCGCGGATCCGGACGAGCCCGTGGCTGAACGCGACGCTCTCGTCGACCCGGAGACGGAATTCGAGCACCTCGCGCCACACGGGCCCGGTCACCGTGGAGAAGAACCACTCCTGGGCCTTGCGGAGGGCGTCGATCCCGCGCTGCTCCAAACCGCTCATGGGGTGGAACACCTCCGTGTCCGCCGTGTAGCAGGCCAGCCTGCGGTCGATGTCCCGCTCGCGCAGAGCCTCGGTCAGCTCGTTGTCGAGCCGGCGGATCTCCCCCTCGGCGTCCTCGTCGTCCCAGAAGGCGCGCACCTCCATGGCGCCGATGGACGCGACGGGATGCTTCGCCGCCGCTTCGATCGCCTCCTCCATGCTGTCGCATTCGAGGATGTCGAACCCGGCGACGTACTCCTTCGTCTCGGCGAACGGCCCGTCGGTGCGCAGTACCTCGCCGCCCCGCACCCGCACGGTGACCGCGTCGGCGGGCAGCCGCAGCCGGTGACCGTGCAGCCGTACGCCGCGCTCGGCGCCCAGCTCCTCGACCCAGGGTTCGACGGGTGCCATACCGGAGGCGTCTGCGGTGTCGTCACCGCAGACCAGCAGCATGTACTTCATGGTTCCTCCCGGTGCTCATGAGCTTCCTACACCCCACCGACGAACAGGATCACGCCGAATCGACAGACGCCGGTGATTTTTCCGCCGCGGGAGGACGCACGAGAGGGGGGGGGGGGGGGGGGCCCCGCCCCCCGGGGGGTGGTGGGGTTTTTTGGGGGCGCGGGGGACCCCCCCGGGGCCGGGGGGGCCCCC